>JAVZJF010000085.1:0-4742 GCA_038870935.1 Candidatus Anstonellales archaeon
TATATACTTACAGGAAAAAATGATGTCTTTGCTGCTAAAAATATTCTCAGTAATTTTCAACGACTATTAGATAATGAAAATTTAACTGATATCAAATTTATAGAAGTAGAGAATGCACTTAAAGTAACTGATAATGAATTGGGTAATTTGATAGAAATGAGCCATAATGACTTCATAGTAGTGCCGAGTAAGCATAAAAGCGAATCTAAATATCCTTGCTTAACTGCCCATTTCCCTGGAAATCCTTGTGATGTTTCTAATTCAGAGATGGGTGGAGAATCAAAAAAATTAAATAAAGGCTTCGCTACTCTGATGCAAAAATATGTTTATAATTTGTTTCATGAAGTGACGAAAGAAAAATTAGAAATTGATGTCGTAATAGAACAAGACCACCATGGACCAACAATAAATTTACCAATAATGTTTATTGAAATCGGATCAGAAGAAGAAAATTGGAAAAACGAATCTTATGGAAAAGTAATTGCAAGTGCGCTTTTAAAAACATTAAAAGAGATAGGAAGTAAATCTGAAAGCTATAAGTCAGAAAAATCATATATTGCTATTGGAAATACTCATTATCCTAAAAAATTTACTGAGATGCTACTTAATCAAGAATACAAATTCTCTCATGTATTTTCAAAATATACAATTAATTGTATTGATAAAAACTTACTACACCAAGCAATAGAAAAATCTATAGAAAAAATTCAAGGCTTCGTCATAGACAAAAAAAGTCTAAAAGCATCTGAAAAAGAAAAAATTCTTAATATTATAAATTCGTTTGAAACAACATACGAAAAGATTTTTGTATAAAAAGGAATTAAAAACTAAAAAATTACCAAAAAGTGATAACATGGATATTAATAACTTTGAACCACAATCACTTGAAGAATTTATAGGAAATAAAAACCAAGTACAAACAATTTTAAAAGAAATTAGAAAAAAGTTTGGTGGTAATGGTAAACATATCTTAGTTTATGGGAAAAACGGCACTGGAAAGACATTGTTAGCTAAGCTAATAGCAAAAGAATTCAATTTGAGCTTATGTAGAGTAGAGAATATTGCATCATCTGAAGAACTTAGCAAGTATCTGAGAAGTTATGACTACGAAAATAATTTATTTAATACAAAAAAATTAGTTCTGATTGATGAATTAGAAAATATTTTCAATATTGATAATAAAGCTATTAAGATTCTGAAAGAATTTTTACAAAAGACAAAGGCAATTGTTTATTTAACTGCAGACAACATCTACGAAAGCAAACAATTCTATGACATTATTGATTTATGCTTATGCGTAGAATTTAAGAAAATTCCTGAAAATGAAATTGAAGAAAGATTGATATTTTTGAATAATAAATTTAACTTGGGCCACAATTTAGAAACTATCCAAAAAATTGCAGTAAATGCAAATGGAGATATGAGAGCTGCTTTAAACGATTTAATTTCTAATAATGTTGATTCTATAAGAGACTTTGAAAAAAATATATTTGATTTTTTAAGGGTTGTTTTCAAAACAAAAGATATAGACACTATTAGAAATTATCATAACACACTTGACTTGGATTTGAATTTAGTTAAATTTTGGCTCTTACAAAATATTCCTAATGAATATGAAAAACCAGAAGAAATTTATTATGCATTAAATTTCTTGTCAAAATCAGATATCTTTGATAGAAGGATTATGAAAAGACAATCATGGAAATTATTAAAGTATTCAATAGATTTAGCGATATTAGGAACAGCAATAGCTAAATTCAATACTTATAAAAAGTTTACATCATATAGATTTCCTACTTACTTTGGACTGATAAAGAAAATAAACGAATTAAGGAACAAAAAAAGAACTATTGCAGAAAAAATAGCTCTAAAACAACATTGTTCAACTAAAGAGACATTAAAAGACCTTATGACATACCATTTTTTTGCAATTAAAAATTCGCAAGGCTTTGCTGATTTTTATAATTTGGATCAAAAAGAAATTGAATTATTGAAATCTTTAAATAAACAAACTAAAAGATAAAGAATATTTTTAGAGGATGAAATAGCAAATGACACGTATAGCTATTATTGACAGAAAAAAATGTATTAAAGAAAAATGCGGCTATGTTTGTATAAAAGTTTGTCCAGAAGTAAGAATGGGCATAACAGATTGCATAAAAATAGATAAAGATGGTTATCCCGTTATCGATGAAATACTTTGCACTGGTTGTGGGATTTGTCCAAAAAGATGCCCCACGAATGCAATAACAATAATCAATCTTCCTCAAGAATTAAGCAACTATATCCATAGCTATGGTGTAAATTCGTTTAGACTTTATGGTAAATTGCTAATTAACACTGATAATAAAGGAGTAATTGCATTAATAGGAAAAAACGGAATAGGAAAAACTACTTTTGTGAAGATATTGTCTAATACTATCAAACCTAATTTCAATATGCATATTAAAGATGTAAAGGACATACTTCAAAAATTACCTATAGAAAGCAGAAGATATTTTTCAGAGCTCTATGAAAATAAGATAAAAGTAGCCTATAAACCACAAAATATTGAAGCCATGAAAAGTGCTTTTTCAGAAAAACTTGTTAAAGACATGTTAAGAAATATAAATATAGAATCTGAATTAGCGAAAAAAGTTTATGATGATTTTGGTATAGAGCAATTACTAGAACGTAAGTTTTCTGTGTTATCTGGAGGAGAACTACAAAAAATTGCTATATTTGCATGCTTGGCCAAAAATGCAGACATTTACATTCTTGATGAACCTTGTACCTACTTGGATATTAGAGAACGTCTAAAAATGGCCTTATACCTTAAAGAGCTTGGTGAAACTAAAAAGGTTTACTTAGTAGAACATGACTTAGCGATATTGGATTACAGCAGTGATTATTGTATTATATTTTATGGAAATGAACAAGCATATGGAATAATTTCTTCTTTGAAAAACATAAGTAATGGGATTAATGAATACTTAGGAGGGTTTCTCAAAAATGAGAATATGAGAATTAGAGAGTATAGCATTGATTTCAAACAATTTGGCCAGAAGGAATTAAATAGTAATCAAGTCATCTTAAGATTTACAGACTTAAAAAAATCTTATTCTGATTTTAAGTTTGAATGCAAACAAGGACAAATTTATGCAAACGAAACTATAGGTATAATTGGAAAGAACGCACTTGGCAAAAGCCTTTTCTTAACTTTGTTGGCTAAACTACTTGAACCAGATGTTGGAGAAATAAATTCCCAAGCAAAAATATCTTATAAACCACAATATATAACTACTGAGCACATAAAAGTCAAAGAGTATTTAGAATCATGTGATGATAAACAAGCTTTACAAACTCTAATAAAGGAATTCAACTTAAGCAATATTCTTGACTATTATGTGAATGAACTCTCCGGAGGAGAATTACAAAAAGTTGCAATTACAAAAGCATTAAGTAAAAATGCAGACCTGTTTATATTGGATGAACCATCTGCTTTCTTAGATGTTGAGTCTAGATTAGAGTTTTCAACTATAATAACTAAAATAAAGCAACTCAAAAATTGCTCATTTGTTATTGTTGAACACGATATCTCTATGATTGAATTGCTAGCAAATAGAATTATACCTTTTACTGGTGAGAGTAGTATATTAGGAATTGCACATGGGGTTTTACCTAAATATGAAGGGATTAATATCTTCTTGAGAGATATTGGAATAACTATTAGACGAGATAAAGAAAACTTAAGACCTAAAATAAACAAGCCAAATAGCGTATTGGACAAAGAGCAAAAAGAATCTAATAAATACTATGGTGATTAAAAAAATTTTCAATAATTGATATTTTAAAGATTGATAAAGCTGAGATTATGAAAGTCAGTAAAGAAAATGCAATTATATTGTTTTCTGGATTACTCTTTTTTATCTTTCTTATTGAAATTATTGCACCGTTGATTCTTAATAGAACAAACGCAGATCTAAGTGGCAATATAAATAATAGCAACGAAGACATTGTTATGGGAGTTTACAACGGAAATTTAGAACTAATAGCCATTAAAGAGAGTGTAATAGTAACAAATCCGGATAATGAACTTAAAAAGTTGGTCAATAATGAGAAAAAGAAATTTAACATTATTTATGCTGACGAGGACCAGAACGGCTACACGATTATTTTTAAGAATAATGAAAATATCTCAGATTTCTTAAAAATTATTCCTTCGAATTATAATATCTATGTAACTGCATCCCTGTTACTTAAAAATGGCTCACAAATCCTTACAAATAACGAAATTTTAACAATCGAAAGAGACCAAGTACTTCAAACCTTAATTGAAAAGAATATAATTGATGACCCAAGCAATAACAACTTAAGTTTTATCGTAGAAGCTTATTTATCAAAATCAAATAAAGAAATTTTGCAAGTAATTAGCATTACACCTGAAGAAAAAACAGAATATAAAGAACTAAGTTTATCAATAAAAAACATAAAGACTATTTCCATTTCAAATGTAAGCAACAACTCAAAGATATACTATAGCATAGCTAACTACGCAAAAGAAAATAATCTACCATATTCTGAAACTGCAACTAACATTATAAAGTTAAGCATAAACAATCAAACTCTAACACAAAAATTACTTGAAATTCTCAAAGCGAATAGTAATGAAACAAAAGATATATTAGCATCATTAATTGCCGAAATTGAATATAATAACAAAACCTATGAAATTATTATTAAAGACATTGACTTATTGAGTA
>JAVZJF010000086.1:0-4710 GCA_038870935.1 Candidatus Anstonellales archaeon
TCTAGCAAACAAATAAGGTGGAATGTTTTGAACTCTTTTAGAATACTCCATAACATCACTCTGCATTTAAAATTTACGAAAAAATACTAATATTCTTATAAGTTAAGATTTTTCATATAATTGAAAGCTCTTGTTAATCCAGATATATCTATCATATCTATCTTAGTACTTATCAAATGAATCTTATTATCATCTATTAAAATTTGATAAGGTAATCCTATGCCATTATAATTTGCTAAAGCCATTTGATAACCATATGCTCCAGCATTAGTAATTATTAAGATATCATTTTCTTCTAATTTAGGCAATTTAATAGACTTATTTATAATATCACCTGATTCACACACTCTTCCCGCAACACAATAATCAACTAAATCTGAGTTATTCGAATTTGTTATTTCTGATTTCTCTGCCAAAATATGATGATATGAATCGTACATTGCAGGTCTTATTAATGTTGCCATACTTGCATCTACTAATGCATAATTAGTTTTTCCACTTCTTTTAATTGTATTTACTCTTGTAAGTATTACAGAAGTATCACAAACAATGTATCTACCAGGCTCATAATGTATAACTGGTTTCTTAGAATAATTTAATTCTAATAATGCATTGTTGATAATTTCAGCTGATTTCTCTGCAACAATTTGCAAGTCAAGAGGTTTCTCATCTATTCTATATGGTACTCCAAATCCTCCTCCAAAATCTATATATTCAACCTCAATATTCAGCTCTTTCTTTAATTTCTTTAATATATCCATCATAGCTTTAACTGTATCTATAAAAGGATCAACTTGCAAACTACCTGAGCCGATATGGCAATGAATTCCAAATTTTTTGATTCCTAAATTAATAAGTTCTCTATATGCGCTTATTATTTCATTAAAAGGAATGCCAAACTTAGATCCTTCATGGCCTGTGTGAGTTTTGTGATGATGACCTGCAGATATATTTGGAATAACTCTAAATGAACCTACTCTTAACTTCTCTAAATTTAATTTTGAAATCTTTTTTAAATCATTTACTGAATCGAAATTGATTTGAATTTCATTTTCCAATAACCAATTTATGTCCTCTTTAGAGTTTGAAACGCCAGTGTAAAAAATTTTGGTATTATCAAATCCACACAATAAACAGTGCTTAACTTCCTCCACAGTAACAGCATCGATATGCGAACCTAAATCTCTCAAAATTCCTAAAATAGTCGGGTTACTATTTGCTTTACATGCAAAATTAATTATAACATCAATATCGTATTTATAGAATGCCTCTGAAAATATGGATTTGAAAGTTAAATAATTTTCAAGCAAGCGCTGTTTTGAGTATACATAAATTGGTGTCTTTAAGCCAATTTCAGGCTTTAATATGTCTTTTACAAAAATGCTCTCAATTTTATATTTATTATTTTCGATTTTTAACGGCGGCATTGGATTGTATTCCATTTTTTGTTTCAATAACTTCAACTGCTCTTTTCCAATAATTTGATTTGTTTCTTTAATTTTGTCATTTCTTTGCCCTAAATAATTCATTAACTCAACCTCTCAAAATAATTTTTGTTTTTTAAAATTGTTAAATGACAGATTATTTATAAGCTTGAAGGAAAAAAATAACTTTTTTAGTGAGATTATCGTAAGAAAAGGCCATAAAATGGAAATTAACTTAATTGACAACCAGTAATAGAAACTAAATTTGACAAAGGTTGATCGCCCATAAACGTTTTATTAGTAAATACATTTTTCCATGTAGGTACAGCTCTAATGTTATTCTGCGAACATAGATCACTATTTTCAGAGCACTCAATAACAACTATGGGGTCTAAAGAATTGTTGAAGCGAGCTTTTTGGTTTTGGCAATGTGGACAAGTTTTCAACACGAATAATTGCCATCCTGATTCATATATGCATATTTTGAATTCATATATATTATCAATATTATTAGAATTAGTAGAAAGATTAGAAATAGTATTATTAGCAGACTCACGATTGTTTCTCGAAAAATTCGTAAAATTAATCTGTAGAGAATTTTCAGCTAAAAGATTAGCGTTATTTAAAGCATTTGAATAATTACCTTGATCATTAGCACCACAGAGGCAGTTATTTTTATACGCATCGCCATTAACATATACTAACAGAGGAATTGCAATAAGAATGAGAAGAACTCTTATAACATTGTGATTTTTTTCCCAATACCTTTTGAGCTGTTGGATTATCTCAACTTGCATAAGAAGAGATATTATAGATAAATTTATAAATCCTTTGACTTTACTAATAATTTTCATATTCATGAATGAAATTTAGACAACATTCATAATTCTTTATTTTTAGTTAGAGGTAATAGTAATGGCAAAGAGATTGGGACCACGAAGAGGTTCAAGAGCATTTAGACCTAGAAAAAGAGCAGAAAAGCTTAATGTTAGAATAAATGCTGTACCTAAAGTTGATGAAGTAAGAATGCTTAATTTTTTAGGTTTTAAAGTAGGTATGTCGCAAGTTTCGTTCGTTGAAACAAGAGAATCTCCTGAAAAAGGGACAGAAGTAGTTAAAGCTGTGACATTAGTTGAAGTCCCAAAATCTATATGCTATGGTATTAGATTCTTTAAAAATAAACAAGTTGTTGAAGATTTATTGGTAAATGATGAAAAAATTTTAAAAGAACTCGGCATAAAAAAAGTTAAAAATGTTGATGCGCCTAAAGAGTTTGACGAAGTAAGACTATTAGCATATTCAGTAGTTAAAGACACAAAGATAGGTCAAAAAAAGTCAATAGTATATGAGATTCTTTTAGGAGGAAATGATGCCAAAAAGCAATATGAATATGCCAAAAACTTCTTAGGTAAAGAAATCAAAATAAATGATGTTTTTAAGAAAGGAGAACATATTGATGTTGTAGGAGTAACTAAAGGTAAAGGATGGCAAGGAGTAATAAAGAGATTTGGAATTGCTAAGCAAAGAAGAAAAGCAACTGGAAAAGTAAGACACTTAGGTACTTTAGGGCCTTGGCATCCAGCATATGTCATGTATACTGTACCAATGGCCGGACAAACGGGGTTCCATAAGAGAACAGAACAAAATAAGTTGCTACTAGAAATAGTTAATGATAAAAACGAGATAATTAAAGTAAAACCATTTCATAAGTATGGACTCATAAGAAATGATTTCGTGGTATTAGAAGGCTCTATTCAAGGCCCGCCAAAAAGATTAGTCAAATTAAAGTTGTCAAATAGAAATGCCAATGCCAAGGACCTTGTACAGTTAATTGAGAAAAATTATTTACATGTTCAGAATACTTAACACCAACAACATGTTATGATATTAAGTATAGGTGAAGTGCTTATGGGAATTTCAAAAGATGTTAAGAAAAACAAAAATAATTCGAAAGAAACTAAAAATTCAACAACAAGCATTGCTTATGTTTATGATGAAAATGGAAACAAAATTAAAAATGTTGAATTGAATCCTGAAATATTTAGTTGTGAAATCAGAGAAGATTTAATTAAGAGAGCAGTACTTTCTGATATTTCAAAGTATTATCAGCCAAAAGGAGTTTATGAAAAAGCAGGTTTTCAAACTTCTGCAAGATATCGAGGAAGAAAAGACACTTATGGTGCAATAAAAAATAGAGGGATTTCGAGACTACCAAGAGAAATTTTACCTGATGGTAGATTTGGGAGAGTAAGAATTGTACCATGGTCTAAAGGAGGACATAGAGCACATCCGCCAAAAGTAGAGAAAATTTTATATGAAAGAATAAATAAAAAAGAATATATATTGGCATTGAAATCTGCATTTTCTGCTTCTGCTTCAATTGAATATGTTAAAAAGAGAGGCCATAAAATTGATGGAATAGAGTCCTTGCCAATAATAATATCAGAAGAAGCACTACAAAAAATAAAAAAGACAAAAGATGCAAAAAGACTTTTAGAGCAACTAAATTTGACAGAAGAGTTAAAACGTTCAAAAAAGGGGAAACATAGAAAAACTGGCGTTGGAAAAAGAGTTAATAAAACTAAATACCCGAAGTCTGCGTTATTGGTTATTGAAGAATATAATTCCTCTACTAAATGCTTTGACAACTTACCAGGTATTGATATAAAATCTGTTGAAGACCTTGAGGTACATGATTTGGCACCTGGAACCGTGCCTGGTAGATTATTAATATTGAGTGAAAATGCTCTGAGTAAACTTGAAGAAAAGATTTTGAAGAATGTTTAATAATAAAAAACAGTTGATTAATATGGGAATTAAATATCCTACGTTGTCAGAAAAAGGAATTCAACTTATACAAAAAAATAATACAATTGTTTTTATTGTAGATAAAGATACGACTAAAGCAGAGATAAAAAAAGAGATTGAAAAAACTTTTAATGTAAAGGTAGGTAAAGTCAACATAGTAAATACTTTAAATGGCAAAAAAAAGGCTTATGTAAGAATCAGAGAAGGAAAAGCAGAAGATATTGCTGCTAAATATGGATTAATATAAAGTATATTTATGAATAGTAATACTTAAGGGTGTTAGCAAATGGGAAAAAGATTGAGGTCACAAAGAAGAGGTAAAGGAAGCCCAACATACAAAAGTCCTTCACATAGAGCAAAAGCAGATGTTCAATTTAGACCATATGATGAAAAAGAAAAAAACGGATTTTTAACAGGTCAAATAGTCGAATTTATTGATGACCCTTATCATCAGGCATTGTTAATGAGAGTAAGTTTT
>JAVZJF010000087.1:0-4709 GCA_038870935.1 Candidatus Anstonellales archaeon
GAGATATTGAAACCATTAATAATAGGATAAATAAATTATTGGAAATCCAAATTAAGACAGAGAATTATAAACGAAATGATTTAAACATATTATCTGATAGACTTAATAAGAAAATAAATGAATTATTAAACGAAAAAGATGAGGAACAAAGGAAGAAATTGCTTCAAGAAATTAGTGATTTAACAGAACAAATTATAGCGTTAATTCCTAAGACTGAATTGTCTAAAGAAATTCTTGAAAAATTTAATCAACTAAACGAGTTAATTATAGATGCCATTGAAAATAATAAATATGAAAATAATCGAGATAGATTAACAGAATTGAGGGATTCATTAATTACTAAATTTAATGATTACATATCAAAGAAATATTATGAAGATATAAAATCAATGGCACTGTCTTTATTAAATGAGCTATATCCTGAATTGGGCCAAATTAATTTAGAATTAGTAGATGGAAGATTTATCTTGAACGGTGAAGACATAAATAAATTTATTGATAGAAAGATTCAAGAGAATAATAAGGAATTATTGATAAGACTTCTTTCTTTAAAGTTTGGATTAAGCATGATGCCATTATTCTTCAGTACAGACATATCTAGAAATCAATCATTTATTAAGAGAGTAGGAAACAAATTATCAGAAATTGACGGAATTGCAACTTTGGCATTTAATCAAATAAGCATGAACAACGACTATTATGGGGCAACTATTTCTAAGGTGTTAACAGATTATTTAAAAGGAGCTATCGATTACTCGAGAGCAGAAGTTATATTAAAAGATAGCTATGGTATTTATGATATTAAAGGTAATAAAATAGGTACAAGGCTCTTAAAAGATATCAATGTAAAGACAGATGGAGAAATTGCTAACTATGATTTAATTTTATTAACTCATGGACAACTGGCTATTAGAAAGAAAAGCGGATATAATATTGAAATTAGTGATACAATTGAAATTGTTAATGATAATAATCAAATAATAAAAATTACTTATGATAGTTCTAATGATCAGCAATCAATTAAAATAATTATTGATAACCAACCAGTAGAATTTGCTATTATTAATTTGAATGACTTTAGCATAAAAATAAATCAACAAGTTCATGAAAAAGACAGATACGAATATTCAAAGTATTTAGGTATTGCATTAATTCTAGCAAGAAAGAAATTAGAGGATAGAATTACTCTAGAAACTATGGCAAGTAGGCTGTCTGACATACCTTTAAGAAGCTCGTTGGTAGTTCTAACTGACTTTAACATACAACTATTTTTGAGTGCAATTCAATACCAAGAGGATATTAATAAAATAGAGCAAATATATTTACATAATGGAACGGTTTATATTAGAAAGAAAGACGAATCTATATCTACGATAGAAAATGTTAGTTATGGAACAGAAGGCAGCCATGTATTAATCACTAAGAATATTCAAAAAGAAGCAATCATTACTGCAGATGCAGATACAAGAAAAAGTGTATTGGAAATTCTCCAAAAAAAAGATGAGCATGAAGAAGTTGTTATAATTAATGACCAGCAACTTAGATCATATTTCAAATTAGAAGAAACTCAATTAATAATTTCTGTAAATGGTGTTCTTTATTTATACGATAAAACTAGTAAGAATATTCAAGAAATTTCAAATATAAGGTTGAAAAAAGATAGTGATAATAAACACTTCTTAGAGTTTACTGTGAAGCCTTCAGAAATATATCAACCGATGCAAAGTCAAGTTCAAATATCTTCAAAAGCAATAGAAAGTAGCGAAAGTCAGGAAATAGCTAAGGCACTTAATGTAACTTTAGAATCAGTAAAAATTATTGAAACTGATACTGCATTAAGAAGGCAATTAGGCCTATCAGAAAGTGAAATATTGATAGCTGTTAACCAATCTGTATATGTTTACGATAATAAAACAAAAAGAGCAGTTCAAATTCCACATCTTTCTGCAGAAAAATCAGAAAATAATTTTATAATAAAACCAGTTATAAAATATGAAACTACTACTATACCAAATTTGCAACAAAGGTTAGCTTCAGTTAATCAAGAATTGTTTTTCAAATACGATCCTGAAAAAAAAGCTTATGATATATTAATATTTAATCCTAATTCAAATCAACAAATTTTAACTTTGATTGACAGTGTTTCAGCCATAACAAATCCAGAGGTTGTCAGAACTATGATTAATCTAAATGCATTAAATGATATAATAAATAATTATCATACTGTAGCAGATAATCTATATTATCTTTTAGGCGACCAAAGGAATTTAGATCAAATAAGGCTTCAAAATGTTTTAATTCTTGCAAGAGAAAACAGAGTATTAAGAATGTTAGAGGAAGCCAAAGGTACAATAGATAATCTAGATGTATTTGATAGATGCGAATACTTACTTGGAGGCCTTTATGTAAACCTACAACAATCAGTTGCAGGTACTTCTGCAAAATTGCCATTCCATAGCGAATTTTTAAGGAGATATTCTGAACTAAATGATTATATCATGCAAGAACTTAAAGGTGAAAGGCAATTATTTGAACTGTTGAGTACTAATATTCCAGGTTTAAATTTGACAAACTTTTACATAAATGTAGACAGAGCAAAAGATGTAATTCCTGAATTAACGAGAAGAACTATAGAAATCCAAAATAGATTAATAGAGTTGGCATTTGCGAAAAGAGATGATAATGCATATAAACTTCCAAGAGAAACATTACTGCACATGGCAAGTGATGAAAACTTTTTGTACTTTCTAGCTCTTAGTGATAACATAGATTTAGGTCTTTTAACTGAGCTTAATTCTAAAGCAGCAGCTGCAAGGGTGAACACATATCTTGAAAGCGCTGAAGAATTGATTCAACGATGCCAACAATTAGAAAAAGATCCAGAAAAGAAAGAGAATTTATCAAAAGCCTTAGAAAGAATAAGACAACTTTTCGCATATTATTCAAATCAACTAACAAATGAAGACTTAACATTTGAACAAAGAGCTCAATTTGCCATAAATATTGTTAAATTAGGTATGATTTTAGAAACTAGTTTGAGCTTGAGAGACTCGTCATCGATTATACTTTTTAGTGATGAAAGTAAATTACCAAATGAATTCAAAATTGCTATACATGAAGAAGAAACCTCCATTCAAAAAGTTGATTTGAGATACCTTGAAACCATATTTGAGAACACTGAAAACGATAGTTTATTCCTATTCGGCATAGATGTTGAAAAAGCCAAAACAATGAGAAGAACTGTTTCAACTTGGTTAACTAATGCTCAAACATTAGCAAATGATGAAGATATAGCTAAAGCTTATTTGGTTTATAAAGTTCTTACAGGCTTTTCAGAATATGATAAAGCCTCTTATTTCAATCCTTTACAATTGAAGTTTTTACAATTTTTGAACGATTTAGAAGGTTCAGGAAGACTTAATCAAGCTATTTTTTCACCACAATTTAATATAATACTTAGAACTAATGATATTGATAGCATATTTGGCTCATTATATTATTATGCACAAGCCACTGCTCAAATAGACAGAGAAACAGATAGGGATAAACAAGCTCAACAAAAAGCGATTATCTCGATACCTCTAGATTCAAAAGGACAATTTATAGAGAGAAAAGCTTTTGAAAGCGTTATACCCCAAGGATTGAACAAGGATGTAAATATCAATATTCCACTAATCGTATTAGCGAGCTATGGACTTCCTGATAAAGATATTCAAAGAAGAATTGAACAATTGAGTACAATTGTAAGCCCACCTATGAAGGAACAACGCGATAAAGAAACTGATGATAATCAACAAGATAAAAAACAAGAAGAAGGGTTGACTTATTATACTCTTTACAAGAAAGTAGAAGAAGTTGCTCCAGTTTATGCCAATATGTTATTAGCAATAAATCCAACTCTATTTACTGCTTTACTCCAAAAAGGTACTCAATCTTCATCTGAATCTGCAACTCTTTCAGAGAAACAAAAAAAGACCCTTGAGAGATTTAATTCAGAGCTATTAAAATTTGCAGGTTTTAGTGAACACAGTGCATTTATGCAAATGATTGATAATAATTATGCAGAAGTCGCACAATATGCAAAAAGTGTTGGGGGATTAGGGATAGAAGGATTAGCATCGATTAGAATGCAAGATATAGAAACCCTAAGATTAATACAACAACAACAAATACCTAATTTGGGCAGAAGATAAGTCATAAGTCGTTAGAGAGATATAAAAAATAAAAGGCAAAATTCAAGAAGTTAGTTCACGAAGTTTTTTCTTTTAATTATCTACCGAATCTTAAAATATACCTTAACATGTTTTTCTCTATTTCATTCATTTGATTTACACTATGAACCTTAAACAAATCAGAGGTTATTGCTGAAAATCTACCAAATCGGTATATTCCAATACTTATTTTACCATTTAATTTGATTCTGTTATTTGCTTCGCTATTAACCCCATAAAACACTATAGCAGAAGACTTATGAGTAGTCGACAAATTCAAACCATTAAATGATGAATAAATTAAAGCTTGTTCTGTATCAGAAAATTCATATGGATAGTAATTGTCATCTATGGTTACTGAAGAGATGTTTAATGAAATGCCATTATAAGAGATTGGATTGATAGAAGCCTTAATTTCAAGTTCTTTTAATAATTTATTATTGCTTGCACTTTCAACAACTAAAAATAAACTTTTGCCTTCACCCAAATAATCTAATA
>JAVZJF010000088.1:0-4707 GCA_038870935.1 Candidatus Anstonellales archaeon
TACTTGAGTAGGATTTCCTTTGCCTTGTTTTTGGGGAAAGGTAAAATAAATCTGAAGTGTACTACTGCAACATCTATTCCTTCTTTTTTCAAAATTTTAATAGCTTCTTGTGCAGGCATCTTAGTAGACCCCCAACAAACAACTGCTACTTTCGCATTTGGATTACCGTAAATTTTTGGAGCAGTTATCACTTCTGATAAACTGTCTAGTTTCCTTGCTCGCTTTAAAACTTGCTTTTCTCTTTCAATTTCGTTTTCAGTGGTATAACCAGTTTCATCGTGCTCATAAGAAGAATCAACGTGCATTCCATTTTTTTGCCCAGGAATTATTCTTGGAGAAATTCCACTATCTGTTATTAAATACCTTTTATAGTTTGAGACCTTTTCAGCATCTTCGTCAGATAATAATAACCCTCTATTAACTTTTAAATTAGACATGTCATAATAATCAACTGTTTGGAACGAAGAAGACAAATATTTATCAACTAAAATAATAACTGGTGTTTGATAAATTTCAGCTAAATTAAAAGCTTCAAATGTTAGATAAAAGCACTCAGAAACACATCCTGGGGTAATAACTATCCTTGGAAAATCACCTTGCGATGCATGCATGACAAACCTCAAATCAGCTTGATCTTGATGAGTAGGCATTCCAGTGCTAGGACCAGATCTTTGAGATTCTACAACAACACAAGGTACTTCAGCTATTGCTGCAAACCCTAATGCCTCTACCATTAATGAAAATCCCCCACCAGATGTAGCAGTCATTGCTCTTATTCCTGCAGCACCTGCTCCTATAATCATGTTCATACAAGCTAATTCATCTTCAGGCTGGCGAACAACAATATTTTTAGCCAATTCAAATGAAGCCATTGTATCTAGAATCGAACTAGCTGGAGTCATAGGATATTGCGCAAGTAATTTAACACCTGCTTTTATAGCACCTAAAACAATTGCTTGATTACCTGTTAAAAATAGATGATTCTTTTGATCTTTAGGAGTGATTTTTGCACTCTCAATATGAATATTATTTTCTTTAACGTAATTATAACCTGCTTTCACGGCATTCATATTTCCCTCAACTATTTCCTTTCCTTTTTTGCCAAATTTTTGCTCCAAAATCTTTTCTAAATAAGATAAAGTAATCTTAGATTCATCAATTAGTGCCAAAACACAACCAACAGCAACCATGTTTGAATATTTAATGTTTCCACACTTAGTTGCCATATCATCAAAATCTATACCAATTCCTGTTTTTGGATAATTGTAATCAGTAACAGCTTTTTTGTTGTAAAGAATTACTCCCTTTTCTGTCAACTCATGAACGTGTCTATCAATGCTCAACTTGTCTAAGGCAATCAAAATATCAACATCATGTCGATGAGCAAAAATTTGCTCCTCACAAATTCTAGTATAAATCGCATTATGGCCTCCTTTAATTATTGATTGATATTTGTCATGAGTAAAAACATACCAACCCATTCTCTGAAAAAGCTTACCTAATGTTTCACCTATGGTAATAATACCCGTACCTGCGGGTCCTCCAGCACAGCAAACAAAATCAATCATCAAACCACCTTATTAATAAAAATGTGAAGCGCACTATTGCATAACTTATCTTAATCTGCTTTTATAAAGATTGCTTTTTTATAATACAAATGACGAAAAATATTCTTTAATTGCTATATTTTTTATATTAAAGCAAACCATAATACTCTTGAATTAATCTTATTATTTCAAAGTCTATTTCTTTTTCTTTTAATACCATTGAAATGGCTGCTATTCCATTAGGTTGACAATCAAGAACACTTTTAAGATTGCTCGAATTTATACCCCCTATAGCAACTATTGGAAGTTTGGAAATTTTCATAACTATTTTAAGAGAATTTAGTCCAACAGGGATAGCTGCATCTCTTTTGGTCTTTGTATGAAATATTGGACCAAATCCTATGTATGAAATCTTATCTAAAAAATTTGCTTGTAGGAACTTAACTTCTTCTAATGATGTTGCAGAAACTCCTATTTCGAAATCTATGTTCAATTTTTTACCGAAATTTTCAACAAGTTTAATAGCCTCTTTCAAGTTGATATCATCTTTTCCTAAATGAACACCATCAGCATATTCAAAGGCCAGCTCTAAGTAGTCATTAATTATCAACTTAGTCTTAGTGCTATAAGATTTTTTTAATTCCAAGATTTGCTCCAAGTCGCTTTTCATCTCTTCAATAGACTTTCTTTTTTCTCGATATTGTATATATTTTAGATTTAGATTATTTTCAAACAAAGATTTAATTTGTTCATAATGAGTCATACCTGTTATAGTTGTGTCTGTAATATAGTAAAAGCCTATTTTCTTATTACTTTTTCTAATATTGGAATTGCTTTTATGCAAAAGTGCTTTCATATAATCTCATGAACCTCCGTAACTTTTCTGTGTCAATGTGCGTATATTTGATTATCGTAGACATTAAAGCCAATCCTTCTGGTACAGGCTCAGAAAATAAAGAACTCTCATTAATGGCCTTTAGACCACCGATAAACACAATAGGCAATTTGCTTATTGAAAGTGCTTTTTTTGCATTAATAATGCCTAATGGCTTGATAAATGGCATGTGCTGAGTAAAACTAACTGGACCTAAGCCTATGTACTCAATTAAATCTACATATTCAGACTTGTTAATTTCTCTAACTTTTCTTATCGAATTTGCTGTCAAACCTATTAAAAAGAAGGAATCGACATGATTTGATTTATTTGATTCGTTTGAGGTACTTGAAACATTAATTCTTCTAAATTTTTTTTCTGCCAGATCAACAGCCGTTTCTATACTTGCATCTCTTTCACCTAAATGTATACCATGTGCATAATCAATTCCCAATTCCAAGAAATCATTCACAATCAGTTTCGTCGACACTTTATTTATGTCTAAAATATTAATAATTGAATTAACTTCTTTAGACATCTGGAAAAAATTTTTGTTTCTAACTCTATATTGAATAAAAGGCAATTCAATACCATTATCTACTATGATCTTTACTTGTTCTGTAAGAGATAATTTGCTAATCTCATCGTTCAAAATCAAATAACAACCGATCTTTCTTTTTTTCTTGTTCTGTAAAACGTTATTACAATAGTGATTTTTGATCGTAGAGGTCATATTGATCAAGCCAAAAAATTTTATACTACCTCGATTTTGACACGACAATTATTCAGGAGATTTTCTGATTTCGACAATAAAAATAGCATATCAAACAATTTAGTTTTGAACGAATAGGAGGGTACTAAATCAACTTGACTACAGGCCTCAGATATTAATTCAGTTTCTGTTTTGAGTTTATTAATAATTTCTTTTCTAGCCAGTTCTCCTGCAATACCAAAATATGACATGGCTAAGGCAGAAGAATAAGCATATGAAAAGTTCAGATCTTTTGAACAGCAACAAAAACTAGCAACGATTGCAGAAGAGACGCAACCAGAACCAACTATCAACGAAAGCTCTTTAACACCATTTGAAATGTAAAAAACATTTTTACCATCTGTTACTATGTCTTTTTCACCAGAAGCAATTAAAACTGACTTTAACTTACTAGCAGTCTCTCGCATACCTTCTAATAACTTGTCTGAATAAGATAAAGCTTCTACGCCTCTTACTTCCGCTTTAAGATTACATAATGCAGATATTTCGCCCTTATTTCCTTTAATTATTGATGGCTCAAGCTCATCTATCAAAGAATTCGTATAACTAGATATTTTCTTTGAGGCACCATATGCAACTACGTCAACAACTATAGGGATTCTTTTCTTTTTAGCCACTTTACCTGCCTCTAACATCGCCAAAAAAGATTTATTATCAAATGTCCCCATGTTTATGTAAAGACAAGAAGCTATCTCTGTTAAATCTACTGCACACTCTTCGTCAAACCACATCGCAGGTAAAGCATTGGAATCTCTTATTGCTTGTGCAACATCTAATATAGTTACGTAATTAGTTATAGTAAAAACTAAAGGTTTTGTTTTTTCAAGATATTGAAAGTGTTGCAAAAGGTCAGTTAAATAATTAGATAGTGACTTTGGCATATTCAGTACTAAATAAAAAACATTTATAATCTTTTTAGAATAATTTCGACACTCAAAAGAAAAAACACCTTAAGAAAACCCATCATCTGAAATAATAATATCTCTTTAACCTTTGGATTAACGCACCTACCACACATCCAGATAATGCTGTCATTAATTGCATAATTCCCATGATTGTAAGGAATTGAGCAGGAATTAAATTAATAAAAACGAGTATCAAAGATGACAAAAACAAGAAAGAAGCTTTCAAAAAAGATGAAATAATATATGCAACTATTTCATTCATCTTTTTTCGAAAATGAAGATACTTGATTCCCAAAACAAGTATTGAATTACCTACCCAAATAAATGGCATCAAATAAAGAATGAACTTTGTCTCTTGACCAAATAAAGCAGCGGCAAGAAATACAGCTATAGAAGGTAATATTATGATAGGCAAAATTTTATATCCTCTTATATTAAGTGCTGCTAAAACAAGCATGGCATTAACTACAGTTCCTACCATAAATTGTTGTTGAGTGTGTGAAATAACAAAGGGCAAAGAAAAAGCAACTAATGTATAATAAAAAATTTCTGCGTTTTCAAGAAAATTTGGCATTTTATGTTCTTTCAAATTAATGGAACTCAAAATTT
>JAVZJF010000089.1:0-4680 GCA_038870935.1 Candidatus Anstonellales archaeon
ATCCAGATACCTTAATTGATGGCATAATGGAAGAGATTTCAGTAAATTTGTCAAAATATTATTTAGAAAATGTTGGTGTTATTTTACATCACAATGTTGACAAGGGTTTGATTGTGGGCGGTCAATCAAGAGTAGAATTTAATGGAGGAAAAGTCACATATCCGATAGAAGTTATACTTGCAGGTAGAGCAACAGCTTCTTACGTAGATGGTAACAAGCAAATAGAGATTCCGGTACATTCGATAGCGATTTCAACAGCAAGAAAATTTTTGAAAGAGCATACAAGATTTTTAGACATCGATAATGAAGTGATTTATTCTACGAAAATATTAGAGGGTTCATTAGATTTGAAGAATGTTTGTGATCATCGAAATAAGATTCCTTTGGCAAATGATACATCTTTTGGAATAGGGTATGCTCCATTTACAGATTTAGAGAAATTAACAAAAAATTTAGAGCTTTTTTTGAATTCCAAGGAATTTAAAAACAAATTTCCTTATGTTGGAGAAGATATCAAGGTAATGTCTTTGCGAGAGAGGAATAAAATCAAAATAACTATAGCTTGTGCTTTTGTAAGCAAATTTATTTCTAGTTTAGATGATTACTTTGACAAAAAAGAAATTATTTATGAACAGATTAAGTCATTTTTAAAGCCATATTATAATAAATACGATATTGAGATCTATCTTAACACTGCTGATGATAAGAAAAAAGGAAATTGTTATTTAACAGTTACTGGATTATCTTGTGAAATGGGTGATGATGGATCTGTTGGCAGAGGAAATAGATTATCTGGTTTGATAACACCTATGAGATTAACAACATTAGAAGCAGCAGCTGGCAAAAATCCAGTAAATCATGTTGGGAAGATATACTCTTTTGCAGCACAAGAGATAGCAGAATTAGTCATTAAAGAAATTGCTGGAATTAAAGGTTGTAATGTAGTGTTACTCTCACAGATAGGCAAAGAAATAGATAAGCCAAAAATAGCTGACATAAAGCTTTCTCTTGATGATTATAACAGATATTCTTCGTATCAGAAAAGAGTAATTCAATTAGTTGATAGCTATTTAGAAAACATAAAGACTATTACTGAAAAGTTAATAAGTAAAAAAGCAGGAAATTGTTATTAAAAATTTTTAAATAATTATACTTAATCATTTAATTTTCTTAAATTACTTTTAACTACACTTCCATTATGTAGTTTATCGTCTAATGCTTTCTTTATTTCATTTGTATCTTCATTTACAAAATGCAATTCGATATTGCTTCTTTTTGCGATTTTTGCTGCTACAGAATCAAAAACAAAGTTAGTTCCTGCTAATCTATTATCGTTTTTATTAGCCAATTCAATTAATTCATCATGAGTTAAGGTTTTCAATTTTCTAGCATTTTTATATTCTTTAGGATTCTTATCGTAGATTCCATCAACGCTAGAGACATTTATTAATTTTTTTGATCCCAGAGCTTCTGCCAACAATACAGAATCTGTGTCTGTTGTTATTCCAGGAATGGTCCCATACATGACCACGCTCTTACCGGAAAAATAAACTTCTCTTGCTTTTGCAAAGCTGTTTATTGCGTTAGGATAAACATTTTTACCAATGGCTGCTATTAATAGCATAGCATTTTGTTTTGTTGATAGAATTGCACATTCATCTGCTAAATATTCGTTATTCGATAATAATTTCATTGCATTTGCATAAACTCTTGCAGAGAATCCTCCACCAACAACAATCCCTAAATGGTATTCAGACAATAATTTACCAAGTCTTTTCAAATAATCAATTTGAATAATGCCATTTTTGTTAATTATGCTTCCTCCAATAGACAGCACAGTCATTGTCTCAACCTGGATTAGTTCTGAACTATTATTATTTGATTACTTATTTAAAGCTGAACATTTATTTTTCTTTTATGAAGAGAAGTTTAAACAATAATCTCAATAAAGATTTAGAATTAATTTTAGAAACTTTTAATAGAAGAGAAAATTATCAAAATATCTGCACAAATTTGATGTGGGATATTATTAGAGTTTCAGCAAAAATAGTCAATAATTTGCTAGCAAAGAAGGATACAAATCTAAATTATGATTTAGAGTTTAAAGAAATTGAAGAAAAGTTGAAAACTTTACGACAAAAGATTAACGAAATTGAATGGTATCAGAATATTTTGATTTTAGCAGAACAAGAGTACTGTGAAGCTTATTTATTCTACAATTACTTGAAGAATAAAAAAATTATTACTTTTTCTGACATGCCTGTAAAAATTTCTTGTGATTCATATTTCTATGGGCTTTGTGATTTTACTGGTGAGTTAAAGAGACATGCTTTGAATTGTCTTTTAATAAATGATTCAAGAGAAGCAGAAGAAGCAATTAATTTAATGGAAGAGATTTATTATCAAGTTTCAATTTTCAAGTTCTCTGAATCAGTAGTACCTGATTTAAGAAGAAAAATAGATACTTTGAGAATTAATTTGGATCATGCAAAAAGTGAGCTTTTCATGTTTAAAATGAGGTCAAGTAAAGATTAATAGTAATTGTGTTTATGGTGAAAGTCATGAAAAAACCTGTAGAAAATTTCGAGGTTGAATTGCTTGAAAAGATTAAAGAAACAGAGGATATAATTACATTTAGATATAAGAGATTAGATGGTAAGAAATTGGATTTTTTTCCTGGGCAATTTGTCTCATTAACTGTGCCCAATATGCCTGAAGAATTCAGAAAAACAAGAGCTTACTCTATTTGCTCTTCCCCATATTCACAATTTATAGACCTTTCTATAAAAATAAAAGAATCTGGTTTTACTAGAATACTTTCCGAGGAAAAAATAGGTTCAAAACATAAAATGATAGGCCCTTTGGGAGAATTTATTTTTGATGAGAATGTTTATAAAAAAGTGGTTTTTATTGCAGGAGGAATAGGAATAACTCCATTTATGTCAATGCTAAGATATATAAGAGACAAAAATATTTCTGATGTAGAAGTTTATTTGTTTTTTTCAAACAGAACAGTAGAATCTATTCCTTTCAATAAAGAATTGGACGATATTAAAAGTAAAATGAAGAGTGTTAACATAATCTATATTATAACCAGGCAACAAGTTGAAGGCTATGAATTAGGTAGGATGAATGAGCAAACAATTTTAAAGTATGTTAAAAATCCTCATGAATTCACATATTTTTCTTGCGGGCCAATAGAATTAATACAGCATGCAGAGCAAATGGTTGAAAAATTAGGCGTAAATAAAATTCAGTTTAAAAAGGAAAAGTGGTAAAAAGCAACAATTTTCTATTCTTTTTTTAAATGTTTTTACACAATTACTTTTTATTTCGTGTGACCGGAATGAATAATTACGGAATGATTAGTATAAGAAATAGATTACATTCTAACAAAGAAAAGAGCAATAATGGAAATAAATCAAGAAAGTTATTCCAATTTCTGATTCATGAAGAAACAAAGCATATAATCTTTGATGAGAATAAGATCAAATTAGATTTAACTTTTGATTCTTTTTCTAAAAAATATTTGTTAAGTTATCAAGAAGCTATAATGGCTTTTCATAATGTTTTTTTTGTATCTGATTTACATTTTTCTGATGACAATGTTTTCTATTATTATCGCAGAAATTATTTCTATTCCACTTTAGAAATGAACGACAAAATATTGTTAAACTGGAATTCTAAAGTATCAGAAAATTCATTAACATTTATCCTTGGGGATATTGTTCCAAATAAAGATGTTTATTTAGCAAATCATTTCCTCAAAAACTTAAATGGTTATAAAATCATAGTTAATGGAAACCATGATCCTAAGGAATTTTCTACGCCAAAAATTATTAGTTTAACTTATGACTCTTTGACGCTAATTTTGGTTCATGTTCTTGGAGATGTGAGTAACAATCACAAAAATAGAAATATTTATTACCTACATGGCCATACACACAACATAAATAATCTATCTAATGACAAAATAAGAGAGTATTTAATGGAGAGACTATTATCGAAGCGATCGATAAATGTGAATCTAGAATTCCACGATTATTTACCTTTGGAAATTCAAGATATCTTAAAAATGATAGGTGAATTAAATAAGTGTTCATTTATTTAGTCAGCTAGAGTTTGTCGATGTTTTAAAAGATCATTTTTAAGTAAAAACACATAAAATTTGCGAATTTTTTTAAACAATTTAAGTTCTTTTCTAGAAAATGTTGCACCAAATTCTAGTAATGCTTTAACAGATTCAAAGTTTTCATTTTCTAAAGCAATGTGCAAAGCAGTTTTACCTTCTTTGTTTTCTGTATAAAGTAATTCTTTACTTAAGCCACCTAGTCTTTTTACGAGGTCTCTCAAGTGATGTAATTTATTTGTTTCTGCAAGAATGTGGATTACAATATTTTCTTGATCATCCTTGATATTTAAGTCTTTTTCATCAATTATGAATTTTTTCAAATAGTTTATTTGGCCATAAAAAGCAGCAGTATGTAAATGAGTCCAACCCTGTTGGTTTTTAACATTCGCCAATTCAGAACTTGCTTTGAGAAGAATTTCTGCAGCGTTTATATTCCCTATCTTGGCAGCTAAATGCAAAGGAGTGTTACCTTCTTTATCTTTCACACAAAGATTCAAGTTATAATCTAATAATAACTTTAAAGCTTTGTCATTATAAAAATCAACGGA
>JAVZJF010000090.1:0-4616 GCA_038870935.1 Candidatus Anstonellales archaeon
TGAATACATTATCTAAAGTAAGTGAAGAAAAAATCAAAGAATACTGTGCAACCAATTTAGGGTAATAATCTATTTTTTCAGGATATGTAAAAATAGCATAGAGATTAAGATTATTTCTAAGTGAAAGATTAACAAAAGAATTTACTAGGCTATCGTGCTCAATTCCTATTGGAATGAAATGTGGGATAGGAAAAGTAAACATAAGAAGAAAAAATTCTTTATTTCTTCTCTGAATTAATTCATTTAAATGATAAGTAAGATTTAATCCTCCTAAGTGACATGTTTTTGAATAGTTTGAATAAATTATGTGATGAATAGATGAATAACTAAAAATTAAATTCAAATTTTCAGGTATTCTATGATGATTTTTAGTTATGTCTCCAACATACAAATTGTTTGATGAAAGTAGTTCAAAGCTTGGATATTCCAAACTGCAGCCATAAATCAACAATTTTTTATTTATTATTTCTTCATAAAATAAGATTTCCAATTCTTTTAGTGCTCTTCCGTTTCCAAAACCCCAGTCATAAACTATTGCTCTTTCAGTATTTGTTAATAAAAACTTAATAAGTGCTGGAATATTTATGGCAAAAAAATCTGATATAACAGATAATGGAGTATCATAGATAGGGTAAGGAATTCTTTTTTGTTTTTTCTCTTGAAGAGGTTTTTGATTATTGAAGCTTTTTTTTCCAATTTGATTGCTTTCCAAATTTCTAGAGTTTAATTGGTTTTGCATATTGATACCCTTTTTTGTTATAATTTATTGTTTTTTATTGCTTAGGTGTTTATAAATTATTCATAAAAAATTTTTAAATATGCATCATAATCAAAATAACAAAAATAATCATTTAATTACAGAAGGTAGAGTCAAACTATTTACAGGTACTTTGTTTTATAACCCTAATATGCGTTTTTGTAGAAACTTATTTACATTAGCATTATCGTCTCTTAATGAAAATAGAAAATTAGTTCTATTAGATGGATTCTGCTCTTCAGGAATAAGGGGTTTCAGGTATTTAACTGAAACTGAAAAAGTCAAAGAATTGCACTTTGTAGATGTAGACTCAAGAGTTAAAGAAGTTATTCATAAAAACATTGAGCTTAATAGTTTACAAAATTTTTCTATAAATTATCATCAAGAGGAATTCAATAGATTTCTAAGAATTTTCAAAAAAAAATTTGATTTTATTGAAATTGATCCTTTTGGTAGTCCTTTAGCGTATCTTGAGTCTGCAATTCATTCTCTGAATAACAATGGTTATTTATCAATTACAGCTACAGATACTCAAGTATTATGTGGCTCAAATAATTCAGCTTGTAGAAGATACTACGGAAGTAAATCTTTGAATAATTTTCTTTGTCATGAGTTATCATTAAGAATTCTATTAAAAGTTATTGTTCAAAAATCTTCAGAGCAAGGTAAAGGGATTATTCCATTGTTATCAGTTGCAGATAGGCATTATGTGAAAATTTTATGCAAATTAGAAAATAGCAGTAAAAAAGCAGACATGTCAATAAATTCTTTAGGCTACATTAATTTTTGTCAGAAATGTCATTATTTTGAGATTTATCAATTAGGAAGCTCTAAAACTTGCAAAAATTGCAATTCAAATTCGACTATTTTACTAGGTCCAATGTGGTTAAAAAATCTAAGTTCAGAGGAATTGCTTTATAAAATGAGAGAGAAATTGGGGTCTATAAGTTATTTAGGTAAGGAAGAACTGAAGGAGCTAAATAAAAAAATAGAATTTTTCATTAATGATAATAAGCAGTTACTGTTTTATGATATTCACAAATTCTGCAGTGTAAATAAACTTAGATTATTGCCTACAAACTTGATAGTAAGCAGATTAATGAATAAAGGTTATCAAGTTTTTAAAACCTCTTTTTCAGAATATGGCTTGAAGGGTAATTTCTCTTACAATGATTTCATATCTGTCTTTAAAGATTAGGCTATTAGTGTATTATATAAAAATTTATGCAAATAATCTTCTTAATTAATAAGTTTTAATAAGTTTTTAGGTGATTAAGAAAATGCAATCACATTAAAAAAAGATAAAGTATTTAGAATACAAATTAAACGAAAATGAGAGAAGAATTCCTTACAAGGTAATTGAAAGACTACTTTTAGGCAATAAGCGCTTTAAAGAGAACAAGATGATTGACAGAGACATGGTTAAAGAAAGAGAAGCAGTTGTTCATGGCCAAGACCCTAAAGCAGTTGTTATTGAGTGCAGCGATTCCAGAGTTCCATCTGTTTTAATTTTTGACCAGGGGTTAGGTGATTTGTTTAGAATCGCTTTAGCAGGTAATAGAATAGATGATAACGTGGTTGCATCGGTATTGTATGCTATATCACATTTGAACACTAAAGTAGTTATTAATGTTGCACATAGCTCATGTGGAGCAGCTAATGCTGCTTGTACGATGAGAAAATCAGGTGAACTGGAAGGTAATGAAATAGATTACTTACTTGAGCACATGAAAGCAATTTGTTCAACAACAAATTTTGATCCAGATTTGACTGCTAAGGAGCATGCTAAATTTGGAATTTTGGAATTACTAGAAAACAAAGAAATCAAGAAGCATGTCTTGAATAATAATGTTGTTTTAGCAAGTGCATTCTTTGATTTAGTTACAGGAGAGGTAAAACTAACTTCTTTAATATATTCAAAAAAGGTTAATGGAAAATCAGAAATAATAGTTTCAGAAGATATTAATAAAGCGCTTGAAGAAATAAAAACAAAAAATTTATGAAGTGATTTTTGAAATGTCATTTGATGATAAGAAGTATGAGCTCAAACAAATTCTTAATACACTTAAGCAGTTTAGAGGCTCAGGAACTGAACTCATTTCTGTTTACATTGCTCAAGGTGCAAATATATATGACATGAGCAATAAACTAAAAAATGAATATGGTCAAGCATCTAATATTAAATCAAAATCTACAAGAAAAAATGTTCAAGAGGCTTTAGAAAAAATTATCAATCATTTGAAAATTTACAGAGAGACTCCATCTAATGGCTTAGCAATATTCTGCGGAAATATCTCTAAAGACGAGAGTAAAACAGATATCAAATTATTCTCAGTTGAGCCATATATGCCAATAAAAATAACTACGTATAGATGTGATTCTACATTTTTTACTGAGCCTTTGGAAGAAATTTTTGAAGAAAAAGATTCTTATGGAATAGTGGTAATGGATGGTAAAGAAGCGACAATAGCAAAAGTAATAGGTACTGATATAAGAATATTAAAAAAATTAAATTCAACAGCGCATTCCAAGATAAGAAAAGGAGGCCAATCAGCAAACAGATACGCAAGATTAATCGAGGAAAGTATAGAAAAGTATTATCAGAGAATAGGCGAAGCAATGGATGAATTATTATTATCAAAGGATATCAAAGGCATTTTGGTAGGAGGTCCTGGACCTGCTAAAGAGGATTTTTTGAAAATGAAGCCTTTCAATTACCAGCATAAAATTATAGGAGTAGTTGATACAGGATATACAGACGAACAAGGAGTTAAAGAAGTTTTAGAAAAGAGCGAGCAATTCATCCAACATTTGGAAATTAACGAGCAAAGGAAATATTTTGATAGATTTATTAAAGAAATTGTTAAGGATGGCCTAGCGACTTATGGTTTCATGGAAGTGATTAATGCCATTCTATCAAGAAACGTAGAGGTTCTTCTCTTGTCAGAATCTTTGGATTTATTCATTAAAGTTTGTAATTGTAATTCATGTAATCATTCAGAACAATCGTTGATGAAAAAAGAAGATATAATGAATAAATTTGATCAACAATACTCGAATTCAAATAACTCATTTTCAGAAAATTTAATGTGCCCTATCTGTAATAAACTTGCATATAAATGCGATTACATTCCGTTAGCTAATTATTTGGTTAATTTGGCGAGAGAAAATAACATTGAAATAAAATTCATTTCTTCTAATTTCAACGAGGGCCAACAATTTCTTCAAGCTTTTAAAGGTATTGGCGCAATCTTGAGATACAAGGTACATAGTTAGTTTTTATTTGTGAAATAATCTCAATTTATGGAAATTTATATTGTTTCTAAAGTCATAAGAATTTAGAAAGAGCAATTTTTTCTAATAAACTAATCTAATAACTTTTTTGCCTTTTTTCTTTAAGAGTTCCTTTAGATTAAAATTTAGCTTGTTTTTTAAGAAGTGGTAGTATATAAAAAATCTAAAAAAGCTTAATATGGATTATAATTTATACTTTATTCTCTTTAGGTTCGTTTTTAAAAGCCAATAATCTTAGATTGCCAATTAAAATAGAATAGAATTCTTTACCTTCTTTGGTTTTTCTTAGCCACATGCCTCCAACTCTTTTCAGAATTTTTTTTCCATCCTTTGTTACATCAGGTTGAAGAATTACTAAGTCAGGTTTATTTCCTTTTTCATCCTTAGGTTTTTCTTCTTCAAGCTCCAGTTCTTCAATTATGTTTTCTTCGTTATCTTTTTCCATGAAAATTACCCCCTCAAAGTTATTTATATGGGATTTAATTTTAAATTAGTGCCAGCTAATTTTCCATTTAAATTTTCACTAACAAACTACAAAGGTTAATAATTTTTACATAAGATTATT
>JAVZJF010000091.1:0-4532 GCA_038870935.1 Candidatus Anstonellales archaeon
ACTGACTATTTAAAAGAATTCTATAATGACATTTACAACGAATGTTTAAGAGAATTTGTTTTTCTTGTGTTCAAGGTGAGCTGATGAATAAGTTAATATTTGCTATGATGATTTTTATTTTAATAGCAGTATTCAACTTTATTGAAAATATAGGCAGTTATCTATTTGAGTTAAAAATAATTGCTAAAGTTTTATTTAATTTTTAATCAGGAGGTTTGAATGGCAAGACTAGCGGCACAAGCTAAGATGGGGTTTTACCCCACGCCTATTGAAGAATTAGATAGGTTGATGGGGTATTTTAAAAATATAGAATCTAAAACTGTTTTAGATCCTTGTTTTGGTGATTCAAGGGTTTTAAAAGCTTTCAAAGCTCTTGGATGTTCTACATACGGTGTAGAGCTTAACGAAACAAGGTTTAACAATCGTGAGGGTGTCGATGTTGCCATTAATGCAGATGCGTTAATGGAAATCGTGGTTAATAAAAACAGTTTTGATATACTGTTTTTAAATCCGCCTTACGATAACGATCTTATAAGTGATAATCAGGAATTATTCAAAAAAAGGCTTGAAACAAGGTTTTTGGAGAAATATTTACCAAGCCTTAAAACAAATGGAATACTAGTTTATGTAGTTCCATTTAAAAGTATTTTGAATGATTATCACATTCTTTACAGGGAATGTGAAGAAATTGGACTTTATCGTTTTGATGATGAAGTCTATAAACAATGGATTTTTATCGGCAGAAAGGCTAAAAAAAGAATAAATCCTAAATTACTGGAGCTAAAGAGAGACTATCTAAAAAATACGGAATTTGACATCTGTTATCCACTAAAAAATTCAATTACTTGTGATACTTCAGATGAAGCTCCGCCAGTAAAGATTTTTAGCCACACAATAAAAGAATCAGATATAGAGAAAGCTATATCTAATGAGTTGCTAAAACTCTTTAAAAGCGATATTGAAATCCCTTCATACAAAGTTCAGCCAGTTGCTGAGCCAAGAGAAGGGCATTTAAGCTTGCTTACAGCAAGCGGTCTTATGAACGGTAAAATTGGTAACAAAAAAATTAAAGGTTCTGTTTACCATTATACCGTGGAGTCTCAAGAGGATGAAGAAAGCGAAGAAGGTAAAAGGTTAAAAATAGTTACAACAGTAACACCGAGAATAAAGATTTATTCTCTTGAAAACGACATAATCCAAGAAATTCTATAAGGAGGTAAAATGTATAGAATAGAAATAACAGATTACAATGAAGAAAAAATTGCAGAGTCATATCTTATTAGGTTTATCTCTGATGATGTGTCTTTTGCTAAAGTTTATTACCTTGAATTGGCAGGGACACCTTCTATGGTTTCCGCTGTAATATCAGGGATTATGACTGGTAAAATTATAAACATATACACTAAAGATCATGAAATTGTTGTTAGACATATGAGGATGACGTTAGATGACAAACAGAGATTTAAAGTGAGAGAAATAAAGCATACCATTAAGGATATTGTAAATAAAACTTTTGTGCAAAAGAGTATTGCAGTAACACCGCTTTCGTTGCTTGAAATAGATGAGTTAGACGAAGAACAAAATCTTACCTTATCGTCAATTGATAAAATCATACAATATATAGACTTTCAGTCTAAAATACCATTACCAGATATGGACGATAATAAAAAAAGGGAATTTATTGAGCATTTTGAACCTGAAATTTTATTATCGTATGGTTTTGGTAATAGTAGATTTTGCATACCTAGAGTGCCATCTGAAAGTCTTTTAATTAGACATTTCGATTTAAAATTTGGCGATGAAGTTCCCATAAAGAAATTTATGGAAGAAAATGGCAAGGATTTAAAGAGCAAAGCCTTAGAAGATTTAAAGCCTATCTTTGTTAAATCAAACCTTAGTAAACAGGATTTGGATAACAAAGAGAAATTAAATAATCTTTTAAGACCCCCGCTGGAGGCACAAAAAATACCTATTTTAAGTATTGCCAAAGGTTTATCTAATAAAAAAGGTTTATTTTTAGTTGGTGAGATGGGAACAGGTAAAACATTTATGAGTATTGCAGTTTCTTACCTTTTAAAAGCAAAACGTTCAGTGGTTTTATGCCCTACCCATTTAATACATAAATGGGAAAGGGAAATAAAAAGCACTATTCCAAATGCAGTTATTCGCAATATGAATAAGATGTCTATAAGCGAAATACTGTCTTTGAGAAACACTAAACCTGAATCCGCCGAGTTTTGGGTTTTAGGGAAAGAACAAGCCAAATTACATTACGCAACAAAACAACTCTCAACTAAAGAAGAGAAAAAAACGGGACAAAAATATGTTGTATGTCCAAACTGTGGTAGAAAAGTTGAGTTAAAAAGAATAAGCAGAAACTACAGTTATCAGCATAAATGTGAGTGCGGTGAAGTTCTTGAATATGCAGATAACTCAAAATTTAGGCGGTATGCAAAATCGTTGCTTTTAAAAAAGTATTTTAGATTTGACTTGCTTATTGCTGATGAAGTCCACGAGTTAAAAGGTGATACAGCTCAAGGACAGGCTTTAGCAAATTTAGCAAGTGTTAGCAATAGAATTCTTGCATTGACGGGAACATTAATGGGTGGTTACGCTAATAATCTTTTTAACCTATTATGGCGTGTTAGTCCACAGATTATGCAAAAACTAAATATACAGTATAATAGGCAAAAAGAATTCGTTGAGAAATTTGGTGTTTACCAAATTGTTAGCTACCACTTATTAGACCGCAAAATGTCAATTGGCAAGAAGGTTTCACAAACATTTAAAGAAAAACCAGGCATCAGCCCAGCGCTTATAAGCAGTATATTGGAAAATGCTGTATTTATTAAACTCAATGACATTTCTGACTCACTGCCAACCTACGAAGAAGAAGTAGTTTTGATGGAAATGTCAGAAGAACAACAAGAGACATATTCTCGTTTCGAAGGCAACATGATTTCAATTGTAAATCAAGCTCTTAAAAGAGGTGATAAAAGCCTTTTAGGCAAGATGGTGCAAAGTTTATATGGGCTCCCAGATGGTGTCAGGAAAGGCGAAACAGTAAACTTACATAACATAATCTTAACTGCTGATCCTGTTGACCAATACTTACTACCCAAAGAAGAGTTTTTAGTTGATGTCATTAGAGAAGAGAGGGCAAAAGGCAGAAAAGTGCTTGTTTATCTCGAACATACAGGAACAAGAGACTTGATGCCTGATCTTAAAGAAAGGATTGAGACTTTAGTAGGTAATGGAATTAAGGTAGATTGTTTATATTCTGATTCTGTTAAAGTCGAAGAGCGGGAAACTTGGATTGAAAATCACGATAACGATGTATTGATAGTAAACCCAAGAATAGTTCAAACTGGTTTGGATTTATATCAATACCCAACAATTGTGTTTTTTCAAACTGGGTATTCAATCTTTACATTAAGGCAAGCCTCAAGGCGTTCTTGGCGTATTGGGCAAGATAAACCTGTAAAAGTATATTATCTTGCCTACAGTAACACGATACAAGAAAAAGCTTTAAAACTAATGGCATCAAAAATGGAAGCGTCATTAGCAACAGAAGGTGATTTAACAGATAAGGGCTTGAGTGCATTGTCAGAAGCTGAAAATTCTATACTTATTGAGCTTGCAAGGAGTATAGAAGAAAAAGTTAATACTGACGATGTAAAGAATGCTTGGAAAAACCTTAAGAAACAGGAGCTGTTTGCAGATGCAGATTTGCAGGATACACATAATGTTGAAGAAAACACAACATTATCGCAGTCTGAAAATTCTACTGTTTCTGTTGATGGTAAAGTATCGAGAACGAGGTTTACCATTATATCGAACGTTAAAATAGCGAGCAAAACTGCTATTTTTTCATACAACAACGATATTTACAACCTTGTTGATGGAAAGGTTGTAAATAAAAATAAAGTTGTTGGAAAATATGTTTGGGAAACCTCAAAGAAAACAGGCAACAAATTTGCAAAAGTGTTTATAAATAACGAAGTGTTATTTATAGGCAAGCATGTAAAAACAGGCAAATTTGTTTGTCTAAAAATAGCGTAAATTGATGGGTCCACAACACCTTTGGTGGTGTGGACCTCCTTATTCAAGAAGTTTGTGTAAACTTTTTAAATAAGGAGGTCTAAAATGAGGCTGATTTTATTATTTTCTTTCTCTTTGCTTTTTGTTACAAAAATACGAAACTTTTTTCTCAATAATTTTTCCTACATAATAACTAATTTTTACCTTTTGATTTCTTCTGTTTTTGTTTTTCAAGAAACTCAAATTCATTTGCCGTATCCAATTGTTTTTTTATTGATCTTGTTTTTTATTGTGGCTGTATTTTTCCTATTTTTGGCTGTTTTTAACTTTATAGACAGTGTTATTCAGTTTATTATTAGTGATTTTAGATTTCAATAGCATTTTAAAATATTTAATTTTTTACTTGACTTTTTATTTTTTCATATTTATTTTATCAAAAGCATTGTCTGCAGCAAGCAGGCAGGCAAAGGAGGTTGTATGAAAAAGGTTTT
>JAVZJF010000092.1:0-4501 GCA_038870935.1 Candidatus Anstonellales archaeon
CCATGGCTATCTGTTCAGAAATTTCTTATCTAATACATTGAGAAAAAAGAATACCATAGCAAAAGAAAAACCTAAAGCTGATTTATCTAAGAAATTTATTAATAAAAAAATCAATAATATGTTTATAATATTTTTCTTTGTGTCTGTTGTACTGGATATCGTGGGTTACGGATATTTTGGAGCTATTGGTGTGTACAACCGACATGTTTATTTTCTTGGACCCTTTGTATCCATATTAATATTTTCTTCTTTGCTTATTCTTAATTGGAAAAAAGTACATTTAAGGAAAGTAGTGAAGATGTTGATGATAATATGGTTAATTATGTCTATATTTTTGAGTTTAGTTAAAATTCCTTATACGATTACTGTCGTAAAGGATCATAATATCAAAACTTATTGTTCAGCTCTTAAATTATTGGATACAAACAACATTATGTATGGAGGTTACCGAACATTTGGAATATTATTCTTCCAATTTAATATTCCATCTAAAATGTTGAAGGATATTGGAACAACATATGATAATACTCTGTATAGATATGATCTGAGCAAAATAACTAAGGGTTCTCTAATATTAATACCTGAAAGAAATTCGAATTACTATGTTGATTCAAAAGGAGGCTTCGCTCTGTTGCCTCCCTTATCTGAAGAAAAACTATTTCTGATTAACAATTTTAATTTAGTTTATGATTCTTCTATTCTAATACTGTGGTATAAAGTTTAAAAGTGAAAGTTATTGAAACACAAATATATACTAAACTTTACAATTGGAGATGGCTCATTAAATATTGGCGATCAGATAATTAGGGAAAGTATTGATAATGTACTAAAAGAACTTTTTAATCAAACCGATGTTACAATATACAACCTGTCAAGCCACCAACCTCTTTCGTATGTGCATAGAAAATTCATAAACCAAATTAAAAGATTAAAAGAAGAAGTGATATTTATTTTGTCAGGTGCTAATCCTCTTCATCTACATTACTATCCAGTATCTTGTTTAAATCAGTGGGCTTTAGGGATTCTTGATCTATTATATGTTAAAGGGGTGATCCTAATAGGTGTAGGTACAACTGAAAGTAAAACAGACTTAAAATCAAAGTTCTTAAGTGTATATTCTAAGTTCTTCTGGCGGAAAATACTTAACAAAAAGTTTGTTCATGCAGTACGTGATAAAGAGAGTGTGCTTCTGCTAAATCGTTTAGGCTTTAGTAATGTAAGGAATTTAGGTTGTCCTTCATTATGGAAATTAACACAAGTTGTTGTAGAAAAAATTCCTAGAAATAAGGCAGATATTGTAGTTACAACTTTAAATTCTAAGTATCCCTCGCGTGAAGATTTAGTAATGATTAAGATATTGCTAAAGCATTATAAGGAGGTTTATATTTGGCCACAAGGGTATACTGATATTCATTATATTGATAGCATATGTTCAAAAGTTGGTAGAGATTCCATAAAAATTCTTCACCCAAATCTAATAGATTTCGACATTTTTCTCTCCTCTAATGAAGTAGACTATATAGGACTTCGTGTTCATGCCGGAATAAGAGCATTACAGCACATGAAAAGGACATTAATAATAGCAATAGACCATAGGGCTTTGTCTTGGTCTGAGGAGTTTGGATTACCCGTTCTCCCAAGAGATAATATATGTAATCTTGAAGAAAAAATTATTTCGCCTTCTAAAGTAAAATTAAAAATTCCAGAAGGAGAGATTATAAAATATTTAAGGGAATTCAGGAACTACGTATTCTCCTTTTAGGGGTGAAGTCAAAAGATTGAATATATGTGAAAAAATTCTACAAAAAGGTGTTTTCCTCATAAGTATCGATTTAGAAATGATGTGGGGCTTTAATTTAGAGTTGCTTGAGAATAATCGTTCAATAAAGTCGTACTTAAAGTTAGTATTAAAATCCAGAGAAGCAATTTCATATTTATTAGAAATATTAGAAAAATATGAGATCCCAGCTACATGGGCTGTTGTCGGTCATCTAATGCTTGATCGCTGTGAGAAAGTGGAAGGTGTGCCTCATCCAAATATGCCAAGACCTAAAATAAATGGTTCTGATTGGTACTCACTTGATCCTTGCTCCTCCGTAAAAGATGAACCATTTTGGTACGCTCCAGATGTTATAGCAAGCATATTAGACAGCGAAATTACCCATGAAATTGCTTCTCATTCTTTTTCTCATGTAGATTTCTCGAGAATAAGTGCTGAGGTTGCCGAAGCGGAATTGAGAGAAAGTAAAAAATTAATAGAAGACATATGTGGCGTAACACCGAAAACGTTTATCTTTCCTAAGTCGCGTTTTGGTCATTTTAATATACTTAAAACGAATGGTTTTATTGCTTTTCGTGGTAAAAGCAGTATAAGAGACCATAAACTTACAAGATACCCTTTTATTGACAAGGTTCAAAATTATATAAAAATAATAATTAATAAGAATAACTCTTCTTTAATACTATTAGATCAGCCAAAATTGGAACAATGTCTCTGGAATATTCCCGGTTCACTGTTGTTTCAAGAATCGTCATGGATGAATGCTTATTCTCTTTATAAAATCGCTACTGAAAACATCAAAAAATGCTTAATAAATAAAGCTATTTTCCATATTATCTTGCATGATTACAGTCTGGTTTCATCAAAATCACAGAAAGCTTTTTTGAAGGTTATAGAGCTGGTCTCTTCCCTAAAAAGGAAGGGGATTATTGAGATTTTGACTATTGGTAATTTAGCTATGATTTTATCGGGTTATAGGGATGAATAAATTTTCAAAGAATTTTCTGGAAGATTCTAATGTTAGAGGAGTGTATTTATTTCCCATATTCTGGAACCGCCCAGCATTAATGAATATTATTGAATTACTTTGTATGTTTATACGAAGGATCTTTGTTATTATTATTCATACAGAAAAAAGGATGTTACTTCTAAGTATAATAAAAGACACTCCCAGTAACATAAAAGTGTTGGATAGGCGCAGATTTTGTAATAGTTCCCGTTGTAATTATTTTCTGAATTATTACGTTTACCCACTTTTTCTATTCTTTAAAATACATCGAAATATAGGTACAATTTTATTGGTTCAGAATTTTAATTTTCCATTACTTTTGATCATCTTTGGTAAAATTTTACATAAGAATGTCTTTATCTATATTGGTGGCTCTCCGATTCAAATACTCTCCTCGACTATTCCATTTAGCAGTTTATTCCATAAAATATTGAATAGCTGGTTAATTATTAAAATGAAAATTACATTATACTTTGCGGATAAGATAATAGTAATATCAAGCAGATTATCAAATGATATTTTGTTTTCTAGACATAGAGATAAAATTTGCGTGGCTAAGAATTTTCCTTCCAGAAATTTTTATGTTGCTTTCAAGAGGGAGAAAAAAATACCTGAGCGAGAGTTGGCGATAGGCTATATAGGCGCATTTGCTGTTCATAAAGGATTTTATAACTTTCTCAAAACAATACCGTATGTGATCAGACGCAATTCTAATGTAAAGTTCATTATAGCAGGTAATCCGCAAAGCTTTTTCCCTCTTGCTTTGAAATATATTTTCCAGCAATTATTAATAGAGTATCCAAAAAATGTTAAATTTTATGGTTATGTTCCCCATAAAGAACTTCCAAAATACCTTAATAATATAAGACTACTTGTCTTGCCTTCATATACTGAAGGCATTCCTCATATAATTTTAGAAGCCATGTCTTGTGGGACACCAGTATTAGTAAGTCCTGTAGGAGGAATCATGGATGTAGTAAGTGATAATGTAACTGGTTTTATACTTCAGCAAAAGGACCCCAAATTTATAGCCAATAAAGTTTTGCATTTACTTGATGACCCAAATATTATTGAGAAAATTTCCTCGAACGCTCATAATTTTATTAAACAAAATTTTCATTTCAAGAAAACACTCAAGGAGTGGACTGAAATATTTACTTGAAAGGTCGGCCTGAGCAAACATATTTATTTCTAGCTGAAAAATAATACACGTCTCAGGGAGTTGGCAGATAACTGTACTGAACTATAATGATATGGTCAACTTTGAGCGTGATAAACATAGAAAGCTTGAAATAATCTCCTACAATGTGAAAAGGGCTTTATGACAATTAAAGTTGAAAATCCTCTTAATAGGAAACAATAAGTCTTTTACATAGATAGACTGAGGTAATGTGAGAGCAAAATGGAAACATTTAGTTCGGACTTAAAGTTGATCTAAAAAGTTCTTGTAGGTATACTTAAGCCAAGGAGATTGTTTGAACTTAATGGTAAGTTAAAAAGGCCCCCTATCATACAAACCACTAATTTTTTAAGGTAGGTGTGAAAGCTTTAGAAAATCTTAAGGATTGGTTAATATTTATATTTCTCTAATTATCTGTATTAAGATGATTTAAGTCCATATTGACAGATATTAGTCAAGGTAATGAAAGATTAATTGTATTAAATCTTTTAAATAATTATTATTTATTAATGCTATTAAAGTCAAGTTCGTT
>JAVZJF010000093.1:0-4403 GCA_038870935.1 Candidatus Anstonellales archaeon
TTTATTTTCAAAGCATACTCTTTAAGAGGAAGCTGAACCCTATTAACCTCCCATTGTGTGATTTATAAGGTAAATCTATGTATTATTGTTTATTATTATCCTATATAATTCGTCTTTATTGAAAGCAATTAGATGATTACTGTAGAGTAGAGTATAATATCCTTTAGTTCACCTATTGACATATGAAAGTTAAAGCTTTTAACGTAAATTCTCTACTTGAAACGAAGGCCGTGTATGCAAATCTTTTTAGATGGCGATAGCCTTCAGGGGCTCTGAAAACTGTCGCTTAGCAGCTCCAGGTCATATACTTAACTCAGGATGCTTTTTATCAAGCCGTTGGAGAATGACTTTTTAGTGTTGGGAGTCATTCTAATGCAACATTATCTATAGTTGTAGACTATTATGTATCTTTGTGCAATTGATTAAGGTTCTCCTTATAGTTTTAATACTTTTTAATGATGTTTAGGATCGCTCTTAAAAACTCTTTATATATGTGTTCTATCGTAATTGATAATGCCTTTTTCTGCCCTTGCTGAGCTAGATTTCTTCTTAAATCAAGGTTCTTATAGTATAACGTTATAGCTTTTGCGATAGCATCAACATCACCTGACTTAACTATGATTAATCCTTCCTTAATTTCAGGTAAGGAGCCAACCACGTCGCTAACTATTGTGGGACAACCAACTTTTAGGGCTTCGAGTGGCGGAATCGGCCATTCCTCAGGGATGGTTGTTTTGATTGGTGTGTATATGAATAGATCTGCGATTTTGTATAGACATTGTTTTTCATATTCAGGAATAGGCCCTAAAAAAACGACTTTATCACTTAAATGTAATTCTTCCACTATTTTCTCAAGGTTGGGTCTAAGTGGTCCTCCACCAGCGATTATCAGAATTGAGTCAGAATTGGTCTCCTTTATGAAATTATTAAAAGCTTTTATTATTAAATCGACGCCTCTCTTAGGTATTAATCGCCCAAGATACAATAATGTATAAGGTCTTTTAAGTTTAGCATATTTATCATAGTTCTTACATGGCATTAACTCTGCTTCTAACCAATAGTAGTGAACAATAAAAGGCTTAAACCCGAGTTTAAGCCACCACTTATATGATCTAACTCCTGGCACAAAAATTCCATCAACATTCCTTAATAGATGAACATAAATCGGAAAAAACAGTTTAGATTTGAATGTCTGGGGCCAATACCAGTGTGTTTCCTTTACAATAAGCAATTTCTTTGTTAATTTGCTAATTATAACTGAAAAAAAAAGCTCTATTATAGCTGGATAGCCTTGAACAACAATAATTTCGCATTGCTTAAGTTTTTTAATCCATTTTAACATGTATAAAGTGCAAGTAAAGTAAAGTTTAGAAGGTTCCACGTCGGAATGTAAGAATCTGTCAAACGAGCAGATTTCTATATCGAATATTCTACTTAGCATCTTTATAAGAGGGTCTTTCCATCCGCTAAGTTTCTTTATATAAGCAGACGTAATTTTACGCGTTACTATTGATGAAATAAAACATAGCTTACTCTTCATTTATATCATTAGATTTTATCTATAGAACTATCACTTCTATAATGATTGTTAAAAAGTAACGGATAAAACTTTTTTAACTAGGAACTTAGATTCATTGGAAGTATTAACTAAATTCATATATTATTTTTAGGTAATATTTATTAAAGCTATTATTCTTTAGAACGGAAATCAGCATGGATCTACAAATTGGTCTTCATCTTCAATATTATAAATTTAAATTAAAACTTTAATTATTTTGAGCTACCATTACAATATTAAAAATTTCTCTATAAACCCTAATTTTTATCCTTAAATTCGTAATTAATGAAAACATCCTTTTCTACTAAAATGCTTATGATGCGATCATGCAATTCCCGTTTATATGCTTCTCAGAATAATCATTTAGATTTATAGACACTCTAATGTTTAGCCGAAAAGTATTTTGGGTTAAACATCTAAATCTAATTTTTTCTTCATTTTAATTAAGAGAATCTTGGCGAGTAAACTCTCTTCTCCATAATAGACTTTATCTAGCGTGCTATGAATAAATACCCGCATTATTTGCACAAATATTTTAAAACCAAAGCTAACAGAAAGTTCAGTTATCAAAGAGAAATTCGCATAAACAAGCCTACGTATTTTTCACTGTGCTTCGCAAGATATTGCAGTGCATAGCCGGTACCATAGCTCAAATTTATAATACACAAGAAGAAAGATCCACTATAATATTCTCGTCTCTTTTTGTTTAGGAAGTTTTTTATTAATAATTTATTAATTCATTGATTATTTTAATCAATTTTTTTTCAACAACATCAACATTATAGTTCATGGCTATTATTTTACGGAGTTGAACACCTATTTGTAAATATTTATCTAGATTTTTGATACATTGCCTAGTAAGGTAGATAAAGTCGGTCTCATTATTAGCTAAAAATGCGTTAGATTCATTTAATTCGGGTATTCCCTCTTTAATAAATCTGGAGACTATAACTGGTTTACCAGCACCCATGGCATCAAGAACTTTAACGATTATTCCCACAGTCTTCCATAAAGGACATATAAACAAATCGGCTGCATGTAAAACCTCATATATGTTTGGAACAAAGCCAAGCCAGTTTACTTTTTTATGAAGCATGCTAACGATATCTTTATTAGCTGGCACCCTTCCAGCTATGTAAATCTCCACATCTTTCAAATCCTCAAGTGCCGGGGCTAATTTGTCATTAATGAATAAAAGAGCTTCAAGATTAGGTTGATAACCAAATGTACCGAAAAATAGCAATATTTTCTTGCCTTTAAAAAGTTCCATGTATTTCAATGAACCATTTCTTGCTTTATCTATTTCTTCCAAATCAACGCAGCTTGGGATTACACGTATCCGTTTAGACGTGATACCTTGATATATGTAATGCTTCTTGTCATGTTCAGATACAACTAAAAGAAGTGTACTCCTTTTGGCTAGCATTATATCTAAAGGAATTGCATAAAGTCTATAATATAAAGGAGAATTAAGTCTTACACATAAAAGGTACTTATTTCCGTGTGAGTCATAAATGATGGGCTTCCTAAGAATTTTGGAGATTATTAACCCAACCAACGCGTAGTCAGGTTCCTCGCAAAAAATTAAATCGGGACGACTTTTAATTCCCAATTTAACGCCCATTAAAATCAAACGGGTTAATGCTAATTTATTTATAATCCACGAGATCTTTCCGTGAATGTAAAGGATCCTTCGATGTTCGATTCCTACTATGTCATAGTGTTTTGATAATATTTTAATTATCATAGGGATTCTCTCACTAGTTTTTGCTCTTGTTAACGGAATAAAAAGTATTTTTAAATGCCTCTTTGAATGGGTACGCATTTGCGATCTTATGCTCTAACTTTTGATGATGCTTAAACTCTTTTTTAGTATTGTAGTAGATTCTTTGATTTCTGCGACAAGATTGATAAATGTATTATTAAGTGCAATATCATGGAAAGCCCTCTGATTTTTATGTATAATCTTTTCAGTACTTGAACATCATATTTTGCTATGTCCACTATAGTGAAAAAATATATCTATTGAACAGCATTCTCTGATGATTTTAAGGGAAAGTTAGGAGCTTTTTCTTATAAACGATTTCCAACTTGCATGCCATCTTAAATCTTTAGGAAAAACACAGCCTAATTCTGTCTCCTGAGTAAAACAACATGTTTCGTCAATTTTTCACTTTATACAGTTTGATAAACACTTCTGGACAAATCTATGCTGTATAAAATTCCTGTACCTTTTTCCCAAATAGCTTTTAGTATGAATGCCGACTTTAAACCCGAATCTGTATCCGTTTCCAGGTTAATCTCCGGCCATAAAGGCTTACAAGCCACATGAAGAGCTATTGGATAATTTCCAAAGCTATATTCCTTAAGCAAGCATCTTTTCAACGTAAGTAGGATTAATTTCTTCCAGATTGAAATAGCGAAATTTTTCAGATAATATCTTAAGGGTTTAGTTTACATGGAATTTAATAGTATCCTCAAATAAAGCTTTCCTTAACATAAAATATCTATACAAGTATGGTGCTTATATCCAAATAAAAGCTTCCGAATTTTATCTATGAGCATTTATCTTCATCTTTATGATGAAATTATTTTGTAGTTTGGTCTTTTATTTACTCCTCTTTAATTAATTTTAATGTTGTTTAACACTATTTACTAAGCTTATAGACACTGCCTAAATATATAATATTAAGTAAAGAGGCATTAGATACTTCGTGGTCGCTAAAAATAATAAAACCATCTAAATATTTGCCTCTGTTTAAAACATCCTCAAAATTTATATCCATATAGTAAGGGGTTCCCTTCATCCCAGTACGTAGTATCTCAACCTGCAGAGAGTTGTTTA
>JAVZJF010000094.1:0-4354 GCA_038870935.1 Candidatus Anstonellales archaeon
ACAAGAGACAAATTCGTTAAAGAAATCACTATCGACAAAGTGGATTTCATAAAAATAGACGCTGAAGGCTCGGAAAGGGAGATAATCAAAGGAGCGAAGGAAACAATAAAGAAGTTCAAGCCAAAGATGGCAATCTCAGCCTATCATTTGCCTGATGACGAGGAGAAGATTCCCGAGCTCGTTCTTTCGATAAGGGATGATTACAGGTTTAAGCTTGTGAATAAAGGGGAAGAAGATTTATTTTTCTTTTAGTCTCTTCCAAAAACTGCTTCATATAACTTTAAAGTCTCCTCTGCAGTTTTTTCCCAAGTGAAAAGTCTACTTCTTTCCAAAGCTCTTTTGTCTATCCCTTCTTTTTTATCAAAAATTCCCAAATTGACATAAGCTTTTAACAAAGCTATTTCAACTTCTGCCCAAGTTTTATATTTGTATTCTTCTGAAAAAAGTTTTGAGATTTCAGTTGAATATCTTTCAATACTCATCTAATACACCTGAGAATATTTTATCAATATAAACATAAATGTATAAACATAAATGTTGATTTCTAATAATTAACAATAACTCTATTGTCTTTAACAGTTGAAATAGTATCTGCATTAATCTGTAATATTTGTCCTAGGGGTGTTTTGACAATTAGCGTATTATTCTTTTTATTTACTCCTTGGATTCTACCAATAAAACCACTAAACGTACCTATTACTTCTTTATTTTCTAAATCCATTGATTCAATAACTTTATTCTTGAAATAATTAAACAAATAGTAAGAAACTATGCTAATTATTAACATTTCAATTACGGAATTAACTACTTTTTCTATGCCTTTCTCATTTAATAGCCAATAAATTATTGAAATTACAATGGTCCACAATATCATTAAAGATACAAAGAAACGTGAAAATCTTAATAAATCAAATTTGTTTTTAGTTTCTAAACTATCAATCAACTTTGCAGCATATAAAAACATGAGGGCAAAAGGGAAATACATTAGAACTCTTAATGAACTGATTACAGAGTTAGTTTGCAAATAAGTATCTATTCCTACTACAAGAATTCCAAGTATAATTAAAATGGCAATGAATGTTGGAAGAGAACTTAGTCTGTGCAAGTCTAGTCTGAATTCTTTGAATATTGATGCAAAGTATCCTTCTATTCCAAGTGTTTTTCCAATTAGATACAAGCTAAATAGTATTGCCAAATATTCTAGTTTTATAGCAAAGACAGCAGCCAAGGAGTATAATAAGATAATCAATGCAGGAATTCCAAGAATTAATCTTGAATAATAAGGATCTCTTAATTTTTCTATCAAAACAAAATAAGTCTTTTCCAATTCTTTTGCCTGTTTCATTACAACAATTTTTACAGCATCGACTTTAATCCTTGATTTAACAATAGGTAGAATTTCTTCGTCAGCTCTGCCATCTGAAATAAAAATGCATGAAATTGGTTTGTATTGTTGTATAATTTTTTCTAATTGCTCTGCAATTACCATGTTTGCTTGTAACCCCATTTTTTTATCTCCTGTTAAAGTAACAAGTTCAACTTCTTCGTTTTGGCTTAGTTCATCATAGGTTTTTATTCCGTAAAAGATTACATTTGAATCTACTTCCTCTGGATCTGCTATTGCTAATTTTATTGCTCCTTCAAGATTAGCTTTTCTGCCGATTAATGGTCCTACGACTCTTGCTTTTTCATACAAGTCATTATCAATATCTACACAAATTATCAATTTTTTCTTTTCTTTTTCCATACGTTTAAAATTATGTTGCTTTACTTTTTAATCACTATGACTCAGCTAATGGATTACGAACTACAAGAAATCCAAATGATAAAAGAACTACTTCAGAAAGATTCACTAAAAAATTTTGATAATTTAAAAGGAATTGAGAAGATTTCATTAGTTGAGAGTCTAATAAGTAGTAAAAGCAAAAAGAAAAATTCTTTAAACATATTGCCTATCTTACGAGTGAAAGAAATAAAGGAATACTTTCCAAAAAATCAGAATTTCTGTGAAGTAATTGAGAGTGCTTGTAATCCTCTTAAAGTTTCAGAAATTCTATTTAATTCTTACGAATTGAAAAATGAATTGTTTATTCCAGGAGTAATTATAAATCCACTACCAGACCTTGAAATTCTTAAATCTCTGAAGTATTCTTTTGCAAGTAAAAATTTAGTTACAGTTATTCAATGGCCTATTATAGATTTTATTCAAATTGGTATAGGGGATGCAATTATTTTGAACATTAAACAAATAGAAAGTAGTAATTTAGATATTTTAGAGTTGATTGATGAGGCACATTCCTATTCGCAAGAGGTTGTTTTACAAGTTTATGATGAAGATGATTTGGAAATTGCTTTACAGTCAGAAGGTGATGTAATAGTAGTTCCTTTTAATAGTTATAATTACGATCATCAAATCAAGAACACTAATCAGACAAGTCATCATGCCATTAACTATCGAAACTTTTTAATAGAACATTTAAATTCCAGGGAGATTGAAAGAGAAATAGTTTTTAGTTGTTCTTCAATTGCTGATTTAAAGCAATTAATTAGCATGAAATTAACTTTCTCATATTCTTGTGCTATTAGCTTTAATGATTTATTCAATAGCAATACAAATTAATTTCCTTATTTCTAAAATAAAACTGAATTTGAAAGCGTGATTATTATGAATCTTACTAAGGTAGATGAAGGGATTTATAAATTAGAGCAAGTCGAGACTAAACAAAATGCATTTGTAATTTCCACTGAAGAGCTATTGCCTTTATTATACAAGGATAAGACATTAGAGCAATTAAAAAATGTAGCTGATTTACCTGGCTTAGTTGGCCCAGTTTTCGTAATGCCTGATGCACACGAAGGTTACGGTTTTCCTATCGGAGGAGTTGCTGCTTTCGATGCAGAAAATCTAGATAATGGAATAGTTTCTCCTGGAGGTGTGGGTTATGATATTAACTGTGGAGTAAGACTAGCAGTTGTTGAACTATCAGTTGATGAAGTGAAAAAAAGAATAAAAGAGTTGACAAACGAGTTATATAAAAATATACCTGGAGGTTTAGGATCTAAAAGTGCCAAATTAAGATTATCTTCTTCAGAATTAGATGAATTGGCAGAAAAAGGGATAGATTATTTGATAAAAAACGGATTTGCCAGCAGAAATGATAAGGAATGTATAGAAGAATATGGCAGAATGCAAAATGCAGATACAAATTTTGTAAGTGATGAAGCTAAGAACAGAGGCAAGGACCAGGTAGGTAGTATCGGCTCAGGTAATCATTTTGTAGAGGTTCAAGAAATAGAGCAAATTTATGATAAAAGAATTGCAAGTGGTTTTGGATTAGTTGAAGGTAATGTATCTATAATGATTCATTCTGGCTCAAGAGGCTATGGCCATCAAATTTGTGCAGATTATTTAAAAGTCTTTGAAAAATATTTAAATAAGAACTCTATTAAAATTCCTGACAGAGAATTGGTTTACGCTCATTTGTCTACTGAAGAAGCTCAAAGCTATTTGAAAGCAATGGCTTGTGCTATAAACTATGCTTTCTGCAACAGGCAATTATTACTCTATGGTGTTAGAGAAGCATTTTCCAAAGTATTTGGAATAGAAGAAAATGATGTTAAATTGATTTATGACGTGTGTCATAACATAGCCAAATTTGAAGAGCATAAAATTAATAACGAGACTAAGAAAGTGTGTGTGCATAGAAAAGGAGCAACAAGGGCTTTTGTTAAGTATAGAAAAGAATTGCCCGAGAAATATTATGATATTGGTCAACCAGTTATTATTCCAGGTTCAATGGGAACAGCAAGTTATGTATTATTAGGTACTCATAAAGCAATGGAATTAACTTATGGTTCAACTTGTCATGGTGCAGGGAGAGTTATGAGTAGAAAAAAAGCAAAAGACGAGTTTGGTAAAATGGATATAACAAACCAATTGCTTGCTAAAGGAATTCACGTTAAGGCGACTGAAAAGGTTAATCTATATGAAGAAGCTCCTGGTGCTTATAAGGACATAGATTTAGTTATTAAGGCAGTTAAGAATGCAGGTATATGTGTGCCTATAGCTCGAATGACTCCTTTGATAGTAATAAAAGGTTAAATAATTTAGAGATGATTTAATGAAAATTCTCGTGTTCGATTTAGGTGGGCAGTATTCGCATTTGATTTGGAGAAATTTAAGAGATTTAGAAATAGAAGCTTATTTAGTCAAAAAAAATTTTTCTTATGAAAAGGTTTTAGACTACGATGCTATAATTTTTTCTGGTGGTCCTTCTTCAGTAACTTCAAATGCATATGACACTTGTGAGATTATTTTGAGTGACATTAAAAAAGGTAATTTATCCAAGCCAGT
>JAVZJF010000095.1:0-4351 GCA_038870935.1 Candidatus Anstonellales archaeon
AAATATTAGAAAAAGAATTGATTGAAGTTATTGAAAGAAATAAGTGTGTATTTTTAGAATTGCAAATAATCAGAAACGAAATGAATGATTTACGACAGAAAAGGACAGAATTGGATATTAAATTAAAAGAATTTGAAGTCGTTGATAAGCTCAAAGATAAAGAAATTGCAGAAAAAGAAAGTAAAAAAGAAATGCTTGAAAATGAATTAAAGAAATATGAACAAGAAAAAGTAAAACTAAACGATAAGTTAATTCAATTAGAAAATGAAATAGAAAATACTAATAATAAGAAAAAAAATTTGAATGAACAATTAGAAAAATTAAATGAAACACAGAAAAAAATGTTTGAAAATGAAAAGTTAAAATCAGAAAACTTTCAAAAAGTAACTCAATTAAAGTCCGACATAGAAATTTTAAAAGAAAAGATAAGAGCAAATGAAGAAAGAATTAAAGATTTCAATAAAAAAAAGAATGAACTTTTAGAGCAAATAAAAAATATCGAAAATGAATTAAAAGGAAAAAATGAGTTTAAAGAAAAATTAATAAAAAATATTAACGAACTCAATTTAAATATTAAAATAATTGAAGAAGAAATGGGTAAGAAATCAAAAGAATACAAAGAACTTGAAGATAAATACCAAAATCTATCCAATGAAAGAGGTAAATTAATTATTCAAAAAGAAAAACTAATGAATGACTTACAAAAAATAGAGATAAAATTAGCTCAAACAGAAACAAAATTCAAAGATTTAGAAACAGAATTAAAAAGAGAAAATTTAGAAAAATTAGAAATACTTGAATTGCCTAAAGAAGAACTAGAAAATAAAATGAAAGAAGCTGAAAAAATATTGAATGAATATGGCTCAATTGTAAATCTAAAAGCTCCTGAAATTTATGCTGAAAAAGCTAAATCAGTTCTTGAAGCAAAAGAAAAAGTAGACAAATTAAACGAAGAAAGAGAAGCTATAATGAAATTTATTAGTGAGATTGAAGAAAAGAAAAAAGACATCTTTATCAATACTTTTACTACCGTAAATGAAAATTTCAGAAAAATTTTTAAACTAATTTTTACTAACGAAGAAGGATATTTAGAATTAGATAAACCAAATAATCCTTTTGACTCTGGATTGCATATAAAAGTGATTAGAGATAACAAAAAAAGAAATCTCGAATCACTTTCAGGAGGAGAAAAATCAATGCTGGCTATTTTATTAATTCTATCAATGCATGCAACTAAAACTGCTCCGTTCTACATCTTTGATGAAGCAGACGCTGCTCTTGATAAAGAGAATAGTAAAAAATTTGGTCAATTGATTAGAGAATTAGCAAAAACTACACAAATCATAGTAATAACTCATAATGACATTGTACTAAAATTTGCAGATAAGATAATAGGAGTAACAAAAAACCAGAATTCTTTATCTGAAATTTATGGAATTGCATTAAAACAATGATATCTTTAAAAACTTTATTTTTACAAATAGTTTAATATCATGAAAGCTAAACCAATAAATGAAAAAATTTATTTCTTATTCAATTCCTTTTGGTTTAGCTTTAAATATTTCTATTTCTTTTTTGCCTATTTCTGGTTCTAATTAGTTGCTTGAGAACCAGAAAGAGGCTATGAAAAATATAATTATTAAGTGCTATTTCTCATGCTTCTTCTGGCTTCTCAAGCAATATTATGTTAATGTATAGAGGTGTGTGTTTGTGAAAATAAAGGATTGTAATAAAACAAAAATTAAATACGAACAAAACCAAAGAGAAGAAATAAAAAAATTGCTAAAAAATAAACCTATATTAATTGCAGGACCATGTGCAATTGAAGATAAAAATCAGATCATCGAAATCGCAAATGAACTCAAAAATCTAGGAATTAATTTTTTGAGAGGAGGAGCATATAAGCCAAGAACAAATCCAAACTCTTTCCAAGGATTAGGAGAATTAGGCTTAAAATTCTTACAAGAGGCTAAATCTCTAACAAAACTAATGACAGTATCTGAAATAGTAGATCCGAGACATGTTGAATTATTTTACAAATATGATATTGATATTTTACAAATTGGAAGTAGAAATATGGCAAATTATGAATTATTGAAAGAAGTTGCTAAAACAGATAAATATATACTCTTGAAGAGAGGTATGTGTGCAACACTTGAGGAATTCTTAGGAGCAATAGAATATATTAGAAAGGAGAATAATAATCTTTTACTTGTTGAAAGAGGAATAAAAGCTTATGGTATGAGTTCAAGAAATATCTTAGATTTAGGAATTGTCAATGTCTTAAAAAATTTAGATGAAACAAAAGATTTACCAATATTAATAGACCCAAGTCACGCAGCTGGTAAAAGAGAATTAGTAATAAATTTTGCCTTAGCAGGAATAAGCGCTAAAGCTGATGGACTTATAGTCGAAGTACATAATAATCCAGAAATGGCATTGTCAGATAGAGAACAACAATTAACTATTAAAGAATTTGAAACACTTGTAAAAAAAGTAAAGCAAATCTATAGATCCCTAAACCTTCCTGAAAAGTTTTAAAATTGTATTCTTGTTATTTTTTACTATTTAAATTCTTTTTTTTGCCACGGTAGCTCAGGGGGAGAGCACTCGGCTGAAGACCGAGGGGTCGCAGGTTCAAATCCTGCCCGTGGCGCTTTTTGAACTTTGAAAAAGTTTATAATATATTTTCTATTACTTTTTTTTTGCTGATAATATGCAAGAATTTGAAGTAATTGCTATTATTAAAGGTAAAGCATTGGCAAAAGACCCAGAAGGAGAAACAATAAAGAAATATCTAATTGATAAAAAAACAGATCATGTTAAAAGTATAAGAACTGCTAAAATGCTCATTTTCAAAATAGAAAGTTCTTCAAAAGAAAAAGCTATTGAAGAAATAAGAAATCTTTGTAACGAATTAAGAATATTTAATCCATTAGCTCATGAATTAGAGGTCTATGTAAAATGAGCATCGCTATTATCAAATTTCCTGGTACACAATGCGAAGAAGAATCTTTAAGAGCATGCAAATTGTTTGACCAAGATAGCAAAATCATATTTCATAATGAATTAGAAGAAAAATACGATGGTTATTTTATTCCTGGTGGATGGAGCTATGGCGATCATTTAAGGGCAGGAATAATTGCCGCAAACACAGAATGCATGGAAATCCTAAAAAGAGAAGCAAAAAAAGGTAAAAAAATCCTAGGAATCTGTAATGGCTTTCAAATACTATGTGAAGCCCAAATTCTCAAAGGAGCTTTGCTAAAGAATGATTCACTTAAATTTGTTTGCAAGTTCGTTACAATTCAAATACAAGATAACATTTCTTTTTTAGAAAAGATCTCAGGAGAAAAACTCAAAATTCCTATAGCTCATGGGGAAGGTAGGTTTGTAATAGACGACAAAAATGAATTAGAGAGAAAAAAACTTGTTATAGCAAAATATTTGAATGAAAATCCTAATGGGTCGTTGAATTCAATAGCAGGAGTTTGTAATGAAAAAGGTAATGTTATTGGAATGATGCCGCATCCAGAAAGAGCAGTTAATCTATTGTTAGGAAGTAAAGATGGATTAAAAATAATAGAGTATTTTTGTAAATTTTAAATATTTTAAGAAAAATAAAACTTGTTTAAAAAATTTCAAATCTTATTTATAATATATGAATAGAAAGAGAAATATTAAGGAATTCATAGAAACTCATTATAAACATTTTAATGCATTACAATTGAAATTGGCAGCTCAAGAATTTGTCAAACACATTAATAATAATGGAAAAATGATATTGGCATTGGCTGGAGCAATGAGTACAGCAGAACTTGGAATATCTTTGGCAAAAATGATTAGAAATAATAAAATTCACGCAATAAGTTGTACTGGGGCTAATTTAGAAGAAGATTTGTATAATCTGATTGGCAATAAAAAATATAAAAAAATAAGTAACTATAGAGAACTGACTAAAGAGGAAGAACATAAATTATATGAAGACTGTTTCAATAGAGTAACAGATACAGCAATACCTGAGGAAATCTTCACTATTGTTGATCAAGAACTGCTAAAACTTTGGAAAATAGCTGAAAAAAATAATGAAAGAAAGTTTCCTCATGAATATTTCTATGAAATTATTAATTCAAAGAGTCTTGAACACTTATATTGTATTCCAAAAGAGCATAGTTGGCTATATGAAGCAGCAAAAAAAAATTTACCTTTATTTGTACCAGGATGGGAAGATTCAACATCTGGCAATTTTTTTGCAGCAAAATTAATGACCAATGAATTGAAAAATCCATTGTTAGTTAAATGCGGAATTGAATATATGTTAGAACTAATTAGATGTTATAAAAAAGAATCT
>JAVZJF010000096.1:0-4298 GCA_038870935.1 Candidatus Anstonellales archaeon
CTATTTCAGCACTATTATCTTTTGTCGAATTTGCCTGAACAAAATAGCTTCCTCCAGGATTACCCTTAGCATCATAACCACTTTTAGCAACACCTTTTTTTGCAGATGAGTAAGTGAACCATTCAGAGGCATCCGAACTGAAGTTACCATTTCTAATTAGATTATATGTTTTAGTACTTGTTTTATTAGCTTTGATTTCCATATAATCTTCACCATAACTTTTTAAATTGTCTATAGTTCCATTAACAACTTTTCCAGAAACTATACTGTAGCTGGTCGGATAGTATGTTAGACCAGAATTGGAAGATGTCACTAGTATTCCTCTTTCGTCTTTCACAGTAACTTTAATGTAATATTTGTTATCTACCTTGGGTATAGGCTGTCCTGATAAGGTTGTACAAACCAGTATATAGTATCCACCTCCCAGGTCGTCCACTAATGTTACATTAGCATTTTTCCAATCAGATGAAAGTGAATCCTTGTATTGGACCTTAAAATTCGATCTTCCAAGTGATTCCACCTTTAGTCCATTCTCTTTTTCAACTAAAGATTCTATTTCTGTGCACGATTTTCCATATAAACTTGTTTTGCTTACATTTAGTAATGTTAATGTTAAAGTTTTTACAGTACCATATCTAAAACCATATAACCCCATAGAAGGAATATCAAGTGTATAATACGCTGAGATATTTGATATACTTCTTGGGTACCCCCATTTTAATTGAAAATTATCTAATACTCCAATAATATTTATATTTTTAGCAGCATGAGTTGTTAATACAGTTTGCGTCCACGTAAAAAGATATTCCTTCACCCGCATTTCAACAATATTTTTGGTCTCTACACTTTGACTTTGGTTGTATTCATGTGTCGCAAATATTAAACTATATGTTGCTAGCCTATCTAGATCTGTGTTTAGATTGGCTATAATTTCTTTAAGCTCATTATATCTTAAGGTCTGATAGGATGTAGATGAAGAATAAACCGTGATTGATATATAAAGCGCAAAAAGTGCAAGTGCTAGGGCGGCAAAAATTAGCATTTGACCCTTACTTGATTTAGTCATACTACATACCACCTAAATAGGATAACTTTAGTTCTACAATAAGAATCTCCATATGTTTTGTTGTATAAATATAGGAAATTTGCGCCACTTCCCCAGACTTTAGGAAAAACTCATTTTCTGCATTCGATATAGGGGAATTATTTAACTTTTCTAAGTCAAAAACATTATATTCATCGACTTGGCTACTTTTTGGCCTATAAACATTTATATCAAAAATAACATTATTTGGAACAAGCGTATTTATTGTAACCTTTAACTGCTGTTCCCAGTTTGTTTTCATGTTCTGATTTTCGTCAAAAATTAGTTCATCGAAACCATTATTTTTAGATAACGCCAAAAGAAGATTGTAACCGAATCTAATTAAATCTTCTTGTGATCTTTGATGTGAAACAGCTGGTGGTATAATAAAGTAGTACGCAAGCGTGAAAGCGGCAATTATTATAATTCCTGAAGCTAGGGCTTCAATTATGCGAACAACACCCTTATGCATTATTCAGACATCCTCCACAAAGTTAATTCAACATGATAAGAGTTCGAGGCTATCCTAACAAACTTTTCAACTGTTTCAGTTTTTATTCCAGCTGAGGGATGAAATGCTGATGAATATTCTAAAGCAAGTGGAACTCTTGGACGATAAGCGAAAACAAGATAAAATCTTGTTTTCTCTCCATCTTCTTGCGTTGTAGCACCTCTAACAACTAGGCCAACAAACATAAATTCTTGGGACAGAGGCTGAGATAACCTATAAACATTAGAATACTTTTTACCACTATTTATAACATAGTCAGCCTCATTCTGTTTTACTTCTTCAAAGGTTACGACCACTGGCTCAAGGTTTGTGGTAATACAGAAAGCAGCTTTTTGCCCCGGCGCAACATGACGAGCAAATGGAGGAACATCTGCCTTATTAAAGTTAACTAGCAAATACTGACCAATAGCAACCATTGTTAACACCTCATCCTGTGATTCAAACCAAATATTTTGTGATTGGAGCCCATAATATTTTGCTGTAACAATTAAACAGTTTTTTTCTAGATAAATCTTACTTTTTTCAGAAGAAGGTAATTCCGGGATGTTTCCTGCGAAATTAAATTCTGTTTCCCCATTCCAATTGGTAATATTTTCAAGAATAGCACTGCTAAAATCAAAGTAATAATCACTTCCATCCTGTAGAATACCTATCTTCAAATAGAAAGCTGTAACAATGGCATTTGGAGCAGGGTCCCCTTTATACGTTTTCACCTTAAATTTGAATAAGTTAACAGTTTTAAATGGCGTAGTTAAGTTTTCAATAAATAGTGCACTAACAATACGTAAATGGAAACCATATTTCCATCCTTTATCATCATATATTCCAGTCAATTTTCCAAAGGTAATATTAGAGATTGGAAGCGGGCTATCAGATAAAAATCTTTGTACCTTTTCTACATCAAGATCATACATTTCTCCAGATCCCAAAGATAACCCTATATCTTTGATGCTACTATCATTAACATATATGTTCGTGCCCCAATCTTCAGGAGAACCTGTTGTTAACAAAATTTTGTCTAAAAGTTTTTCTGCAACTGGCCTTAGTTGCTCGCCATACATAACTTTAAGCTGTGTCGAAGAAAGTGTTGAAACCGATATGAGGGAGAAACCTATTATAAGTGAAAAAATCGTGATTGCAGCAATATATTCATAGACCGCATTCATTATTTATCCACCACCCTCAACCCCCAACTATTTTACCTAGTCCAATAGTAATTTTGTCTCCACTAACTCTGCACCAGACTACAAGATTTGAGGAACCACTTGGCATACGGGTACCAACTAAAAGTTTAGCATCCTCATTATTAAATTTTACTTTAAAGAATTCATCTTCTGGTTTAGGAAGTTCAACATTTCCATACTTACTTATATGTGTTTGCGACTCAGCTTTGACATTGGGCATTGTATCCAACCAAGCTATAACCCTTATGTCAGAAGCATCTTCTACCATTTTGATTTCAATCGTGTAACCTTTACCATTTACATTCGATGGAAGGGTTAAGGTTTTAAATATTAAAGTGTTGGTGTTTACAATAGAAGATAGACTCAAAAGTGAAACAATTTCAGTTGAAACTCTCTCCGTTATCTCCTTAAGTGTATGAGCTGAAGAGTCAGCCTCTAAGCTTAAAGCCGTATTTACAACATAATATCCAGTACTTATAACAAGAAATATTATTATAGCAGTACCGATTATATGAATTAATGAAACTTCAGCCATTCTATGAACTCACCCCATAACAGAAATTTTAACATTCGAAACAGCAACAATAACAATTGTATCATAACCTTCCACCTCAATTGACAGAGAAGAGACTTCAATATTGTTAATCATCACAGCCACTTCTAAAGTATAAGGATTTGAAGAGGGCTTGCTTATTATATAGTAAGCTCTACTAACACTCTCGCAAGTAGCTACTGCATAAAGACTTCCACTACCATAAAACTCACCCTTCGTAAGATTAATAAAGTTAATTTGAATGAGATTCACTGTCTCAAAACCTTTATTTATCCCTTTACTAAAATCAAATTTACCAAGATAAACCACATTTATTCTAGAAAAATCAAGAACAACATATGCACCTTCACTCTGTTCAACATAAACACTTCCAAGGGAAACATTATTTTTTACTATATTTTTATCTGAACCTCTGAGATAATATTTTCCTGCAACCGAAGAAAGGGAGCCACCCCTATACTTTAATACATTAAGCCTACTTTTTAAAACATTAATATTACTTACATTTACACTTATTGTTCCTATATTGGATAAGAACTGTGGACCACCAGACCGTGAATTAAATTTAACATAAGCAGAAGAACCTTGTCTAGAAGACACATATTCTATGGTTCCCGCAAAATTTATCATCATATTTTTAGCCTGCTCAAATTCGGTTGAATCACTTTGGATAGCATATATGTTAGCAGCAAAACCAATAGAAATAATAGTTATGATTAGCATAATAGCACTTAATATTACTGTAGATATTACAGGAGACAAACCTTTGCGGATCATTTAATCACATGAACTTGTATATATAATATTATTGTCTTTTTAAACCTTTCTAAAATAAAAAATTTTATCAGGCTATTGAATAGAGAATTATAAGAATTATAATCAGTAATTATATTATTACACTATTATTATCTACTTACTATTTGGAATGAGCCTAGGAACATTGGCGCAATATAGAGTGATATCAGT
>JAVZJF010000097.1:0-4263 GCA_038870935.1 Candidatus Anstonellales archaeon
GACATATAGATAATAAGCAATTAGGAAGAATATTGCATTTTGCAACAAAGTTTTGAATGACAACCACGAATCTTCAGAGATTAAACTACTATGAGTTAATTCTATATTTAATAAAGTAAAAAATGATCTTTTTTTTGCTAATAAAAGAAATGCATGAAGATCAATTTGATTAGTATTTGCAAATTTTTCTATTAGCTCTCTTAATTTATGGATATCGTCTAATTTTTCTCTGTTATTGACATTTGAAAGGTTTAATTCATGTTCAAGTAATTCTAACAAGGCTGAATAAATTAACTCTTGTTTTTTATTTTGAAGTAAATTAAATAGACTTTTATTTGAGAGACTAATGATTTTCTCAAGCATGGACTATCACATATTTAATTAATACACGATTTATATCATTACATAAACAAATCTGAGATTTAAATAATTTGCTATTTATCGTTTATGGGCTCCAATAAACATTTATAAATATGCTTTTTCTAATTTATTTTTGGCATCTCTGTGTTATTTAATACTTTAATAATTTGCTGGTGTTGAGTTTGATTAGTCCGTATTCTGAATCAGTGTTAACAACAAAATTTGGTAAATTTAAAATCTTTATATTTCAAGACAACAAAGAAAGTTGCAATGAGCATGCTGTTTTAGTAAAAGGAGATTTAAAAAAGTTAGATAATTGTTTAGTGAGAATACATTCCGAATGTAAAACTGGAGATGTTTTTGGTTCTTATAGATGTGATTGTGGCCCTCAATTGCGTAAAGCATTTGAGTTAATTAACAAAGAAAAAAGAGGAATTATCATTTATTTGGCGCAAGAAGGAAGAGGTATTGGATTAGGTAATAAGATAAAGGCATATTCTTTGCAGGATCAAGGTTATGACACTGTAGAAGCAAATAAAAAACTTGGTTTTGATCCTGATCTTAGGGATTTTACTATTGCAGCTGAGATATTAAAATATTTTGGAATTAATTCTGTAAGATTAATTACAAATAATCCTAAGAAAGTTCAAGAATTAGAAAAAAACGGTATTAATGTTACAGAAAGAGTACCATGCATTATCCGACCAAATAGATTCAACTTAAATTACTTAAAAACTAAGCGAAAAAAGATGGGTCATTTAATTAGCGACAAAGTATTGAAAAGAAACGGAAACTAATTTAATAACTAGTACGTTTTTTTACTTGCATATCTGAGTTTTTATGTTGAGATAATTTTTTGCTTAGTAATTTGTGTTTTTCAGATAATTCTAGAATTTCGTTAATTGAAGTAATCCCTTGAGTTATTTGTGATTTCAAAAGCGATATCTTATAAGCTTTTTCAAGATTATCTTCATTTTCTAGATTATTTAGTAGTGATGTTGATGAGATTATGGTCATTTGCAGAGAAAAATTATTTTTTAGATGTCGAGTAGAATGTGAATTCAAAACTTCTAAAAGTGCTTCAAAATCTTCTTGAAGTTCTTTTAATGTTTTTCTAAAGTAGCTATTTTTTTGTTCTGTTAAATAATCACTTTTGTAGTGTTTTATGGTTAAGTCAAGAGCATTAATCCATGAAAGATACACTTCATATCTTAATTTTTTGCTTAAAAGTACTGTAATTAATGAATCTAATGTTGAAATTTCATCTAAATAACTTAGCAAGAAGTGTAATGCCATATCTGAAATAACTATCCTATCTGGGGTGTTTCTATTTCCAATTAAGTAAGCTAATTGTGATTTTAATTTTTCTATAATAGAGCAAATAATTTCATTATCTTGATATTTTTCTGCTTTAAATAAGATATTAATTCCATTTAGTGCACTTTGGTCATCAATAGAAAGTAAAAGTTTTCCAGCCATGATTCCAGAATTTCTTACGTGAATTAATTTACCTGCAATATCAGTTGCATTTTCAATGGCTTCTTCTGATTTTAATTTCATAGAACGTTCAAAGCATAGATTCTCAATTATATTTATGAACAATCTTTCTCTGACATGCTCGTTAATGTCAATATTATATTCAAACAGAAGTTTATGAATTAAATTAATTATTGCTTCTTTATTTGAGATATTCTTAGTATTTGAAATCAATTGTGAAGTAAGTTCATAAACAAAGATGCTGTGATTGTTATATGACATTTAATATCTCAATTAAATTTAAATAAATTTTTTTAGTCATAGAAGAGTATTCTATAACTTGTATTTTCTTTGAATAGTTGTTTTCTTTAAGTTTTGATTTGTTTTATGTTGTATTGATGTACTAAATTTTTTATACTTTTCTGACAAATCAAGAATTTCATTTATTTTGTATATTCCTTCTCTTACTTTTACCATTATCATGTAAGTGCCACAATTTTTTATTTCACTTTCTAAATCTTTCTTTATTTCAGATTCAACTTCTTCAATAAATTGTTTTGCATTTATGTACTTTAAGGAAGAAAGATATTCTGCATTATTGTAATATTGATTTTTTAGTGAAGGATACAAGTAGTAATATAAAGAAACCAATTCTTCCTTAATTTCTTTCAGTGTTCGTAATGTCAATTGATTATTTTCTCTCATGAAATAGTCGCATTGGGAAATAAGAACTAAATCGTTTAGTGCAGTTATCCATCCTAAAAATTTTTTATAATCGTAATTTCTACGTTTAAGCATTATAGAAATAGTATCAAACACATCATCTGGTTCTAAATTTAATAATAGTTTCAATGCTTTATCAGCTAATTCTGATCTCATATAAGAGGTTCTTACACCTGTTAGGTAGGCAATCTCCATTTTTATTGCTTTAATTATTTTAATGAAAGTTTCTTCATCTTGTAATCTTTTTACATTTTTTAATATTTTTAGCCCGTTTTTGACAGAGTCATCATTATTGCTTAGCAATAATGTATATGCTAAATTACTTGCTATCTCAAGTGAAAGGAATTTAGCTGACAAGTCAATTGCTTTATTAACAGCTGCTTGAGATTTAAGGGGAGAATTCTCGTCACTATTAAGCAAAGATATAAGTTTTTTTGTTATGTTGATTTGTTGATTTTTTAAAGGGATATTTTCGTTGATTACTAATCTATGCAGTGCAGAAATTGCACTTTCCAATTCACACGTGTCTTCTGCTCTTATGATTTGTCTAGCCATTTGAAATGCTAATAATTCTTTTTCATGCATATTTATCACGTTTTACTTATTTGTTTAAACGTTTTTTATAACAATTGTCTTTTTAAAGTTTGGGGTTTTACTTTACAGTATTTCTTTAAATAGCTACTCTTATCAGAATGAAGTTCAAATAGATTCAATTTAGTGTTATTTAAAAGTCTCGTTAAGTTGTTTAGATCTTTTAATTGTTGTGAATCTACGACTTCTTCTAAAAAAGATAATGTTGTATTAGCAGATCGTAAAATACTATTAAGATAAGAAGTGATAGGTTTGAAATCTGATTTTAAATAAAAATTGGATAGTAAATTGATATATTCATTTGCAATCATTGGATTAACAATAAAATATTTTAAATTTTCAATTGAATGATTAAGTAATCTAAAAAAAGGAATTAATGCATTTAACCTTATGAAATAATTATATAGATTTAGTGTATGAAGGAACACATTTTTAGAGAAAAGAGCAGTTCCTATTGCTGAATAACAATAAAGAGGATAAATCTTTTCCAGATTTTTTTGTTCTTTTTTATTTTTACTTTTTTCAACAAGATATACATTTGAAAGAGCAAGAAGTTTGGAAAATGAGTTTTTATATTTTTCAGAGAATGCTAGTAATTCAAACTTTTTACCTATGCTTATGAGTTGTTCAAAAAATTTATTTCTTTCACTTATTATTGTAAGTAAATTAGAGGAATTTATAATTTCATATTTTGATTTCTCATAAAAATCATAATTACTTAGTAACCGTTTTGTAAAATAAGAAATACTTTCCATTTCTAAAATAAAGAGTTGTGCTAACATTTTTTTTGATTCGTCTAAAGTATTTAAGTTGTTTGAAGTAGAGCTTTGTAAATCTTTGTTTCGATAAAGTAGAGATAAGAGTTTTTCTAACGAATTTATATTAGTTTCAATTAATTCTATTAATCTCGCTGTTGGAAGTTCGCTATCTTTTAGGATATGGACAGATATAATTGAAGAAATTAAAGCAGATTCAGAGGTAGTAATAAATGAAGCCAATGAAATTTTATCGTTTTGTGTACTGTTTAACAAATTTTCAATAAATATTTCATATGGATTGTGCATTAAAGATAATTAATGTGGATGTTTTTATAAAAGTTGCTCTCTAAACATT
>JAVZJF010000098.1:0-4249 GCA_038870935.1 Candidatus Anstonellales archaeon
ATTTATTGAGATCTATTAATTGTGAAGAACTATGCAAAATCTTCTATTCCTCTAATAAAAGTATTACTAATTTGTATGAGAAATATTGCGTTTTAACAGGTGGAAAATATATTTTAAATGAAAGCGATTTTTCTAGAAGAAATGACATATGTATATTGTCTAATAATGTCTCTTGTAATGCTTATGAATACTATTTGGGCAATTGTCCTGTTATAAATCATAAAGAAAATGAACCTTCTAAAGTATTTACTATTACTGCAGGACAAATTTCAAGAATTACTGAAAGAAAGATTTATGTAATACCTATTTCTCAGGAATTGGAAAATGTTTGGCGAGAAATGTTCCCTAATCCTGAAGAAAGACCTAAAATTCCTGAGGTGGATTTTTCTAAGTATAATGTTGTTGCAATTTACGATGGGCAGAGAAGCTGTACAGGCTATTCATTAGTTTTGGAAAGTTATGAAGAAACATCAAATGAAATTAAAGTCAGAGTTAAAACAATGGCTCCTGGTAAAAATTGTGCATGTGCATCGATGATTACATATCCTTATATATTATTGGGTGTTTCAAAATCAGATAAGAATATCTCAGTAACAAGAAATTTAGAAATATATAATTGTTAGTTATACTTCTATTTATTCTCTATTTATGGTGTATTTATATGCCAAAAACTTTAGGAGAGAAGAGTTCTAAAAGGGATGTTATTATTACAGGGGCGTCTAAAGGAATTGGGGCAGAAACTGCAATGATTTTTGCAGAGAATTCTGAAAATTTAATATTAACTTATAAAGATGATAAAAGAGGAATAGAACACATTGTTGATGAATGTAAGAAGAGAGCAAAGAATAATATCAACATTGATTTTTATCAACTTGATTTAACTAAAAATGAAAGTATTATTAAATTCTATGAAGAGGTTACTAAAAAACATAAAAAGATTGATGTTCTTATCAACAATGCAGGTTATATTCAGTGGAAGAAATTAGATGAACAATCTTTTGAAGAAATTGAAATGCAAATTAGAACAAATCTTGAAGGGCTTATCAAATTGACGAAATTATTTTTACCTTTACTTGATAAAGGGATGATAATAAATATTGCAAGTGGAGCAGGAAAAGAAGGATACGCCACTTTATCTACCTATTGTGCTACTAAGTTTGGAGTGAGAGGATTTACCCAAGCATTAGCAAAAGAAATATCTAATATCAGAGTTATATCAGTTAATCCAGGTATGACTTCAACAAGAATGACTAATTTTAGGGGAATTCATCCGAGGAAAGTTGCTGAAGTAATTTATAAAGTTTCAACATCACAAATAAAACCAGATGCAAATTTTGATGTAGATGTTTGGGACCATGTTCTGTTTTAAAAATTATCTAAAATTTAATTTTTGCGAAAAATTCTTAATATTTAGACATCTTTTTTAAAAATCTCCTTAAATTTTCATAATAATTTAAGAAAATGCTAATTTTTCTTTTTTCAAAAATCTAAAATTTACTGTTGTAGCAAAGCAAGTTTCAAAAAATGTTTTAATAAGTTTTATAACACATAAAATGTATTTTGTTGTAATAGGTCTTTTTCTGTTATAAAAAAATTTATAAAAAATAAAATTTTGTCTAGATGTTTTATAATGTTTAATAATTTTTTAAACTAAAATTTAGACAACTAACAATAATATTTATAAAGAATATTTTAGCAATCCTATTAGAGCAAATTTTGATTAAAGAAAAAATTGTCAAAATACAAAGAGAGGCGAGTGAAATGGATGATATATTAGGGTTTGGTTCTTTCTCTCCAGGAAATCAAGAGAAAGGAGGCGAGGAGGATCTATCATCAGAATCTATAAAGATTCTGACAATAGGTGTTGGTGGTGGAGGAAATAATACAATTAACAGATTAATTAAGTATGGTGTAAAAGGAACAGATTTGATAGCTATAAACACAGATGCTCAGCACTTAAAAATCGTGCATGAGAGAGCAAAAAAAGTATTGATAGGCAAATCTATAACAAAAGGGTTAGGTGCAGGTGGATATCCAGAAACTGGAGCAAAAGCAGCAGAAGTAGACAGGCAATTAATTGAGAAAGAGATGGAAGGTGCACATTTGGTTTTCATATGTGCTGGAATGGGAGGAGGAACAGGTACAGGAGCAGCTCCAGTAGTTGCCCAAATAGCAAAAGAGCAAGGAGCAATAGTAATTGCAATGGTAACTTATCCTTTTGCTTTAGAAAGGGCAAGGAGACTGAAAGCAGATGAGGGAATAACTAAACTAAGAAAATATTGTGATTCGGTAGTTGTTTTAGATAACAATAGATTGGTTAAATTAATGCCAAATATCCCGATGAATGAGGCATTTTTGCATGCAGATACGATATTAGCAAAAGCTATTTCGGGATTGGTTTGGACAATTACTCAGCCATCTCTGATAAACATTGATTTTGCAGATGTAAGGGCAATAGTATCAAAAGGAGGAGTAGGATTTATTTCAGTTGGAGAAGGAAAAGGAACAGATAGAGTAAGACAGGCTGCAGAGGGAGTTCTAAGAAACAGATTATTGGATGTTGATTTTGAAGGTGCAACAGGTGCATTGATTCATATTACCGGAGGCCAAGATTTAACATTAGGTGATGCAATAAAAGCAGGTGAGATCATTACAAACTCAGTTTCTTCTGATGCAATGGTGAAATGGGGAGCAAGATTGATGCCAGGATATGATGGTAGATTAGAGATAGTAACAATAGTTACTGGAGTAAAAGGAGCAAGCGTATTAGGTACAGGATTTGGAGAAGAAGTTGCCGAAAGTTCTAAATCAATTAATGATATCGAATTAATAGGTTAAATTCTATTTTTTGTTTTATTATTTGTTTTATTTTGTAAAATGAAAGAAGCGACCAGATTTTTGAGGTGAATATGAATGGAATTTCCTGCAAAGACAGATGGAGAAGATGAATTATTTGACAACAGCAATGTGAGAATAGCCATAGTTGGAGTTGGAGGAGGTGGGTGTAATACCGTAAACAGAATAATGTCAAAAGGTATTACATCTGCTAGGACAGTAGCGATTAACACAGACGCAGTGCATTTGAAAGTAACAAATGCTCACAAAAGATGTTTAATAGGAAGGTCTATAACAAGAGGCCTTGGTGCTGGTGGTTATCCTGAAGTGGCAAGGAATGCAGCAGAAACAGACAAAGCTTTGATTGAGCAGGCATTAGGCCAAAACGAAGTAGTTTTCATATGTGCTGGAATGGGAGGTGGTACAGGTACAGGAGCAGCTCCAGTAGTTGCTAAAGTTGCAAAGGAGTCTGGAGCATTAACTGTTGGAATAGTGACATTCCCGTTTATGTTGGAGAGAGTGAGGATTAAAACAGCATATGCAGGTATTCAGGAATTGCTTAAGTATGTTGATTCTCTCATAGTTATTGACAACAACAAGTTAGCTACTTATATGCCAAATGCACAAATAAATGCAGCTTTTGATTTTGCAGATGCAGTTACAGCAAGAGCACTGAGGGGAATAGCTGATACAATCATGTTACCTTCATTAATTAACATGGATTATGCAGATTTAAGATCTGTGATGGAGAACAAAGGTATTGCAATGATTTCGGTTGGAGAAGGAAGAGGCACTGATAGAGTTTCACAGGCAGTTCATTCAACAATATCGCATCCTTTAATTGATGTAGATTTAGTAGGTGCAAAAGGTGCATTAATACATATTTCTGGACCTGAAGATCTAACATTAGGAGAAGCAACTGAGATAGGAGAAAAGATTACTGAAAACTTTGACAGCAGGGCAGAAGTTAAATTAGGTGCAAGAATTAATCCTGAATCTCAGAATGGAATTTTCGTTTGTGCAATCGTAACAGGTATAAAAACACCTAAGATATTTGAAGGTAAAATCGATGTTTCTCAATTTAACTTAAATGGTCAAAAGTCATTAGGTCCAGGTATTGGAGTAGCATCTAAAGGCTATCAAACTGCTTCTGAAATAGAGTGGCTCTGATGAGCTAAGCTAAGCAACATGATTAGAACAGCTTTTTTTATTTTTTTATGTCGTATAACCTGTTAAAGTATAGCCGTGAGTTTCTTGGAAACGTATATTCTTTATTCATTCATCAGCATGCTATTGTTTGCATTTTATTTAATCATTTTAAAGCAAATAAAATTTACGGACTCAGTTAGTATTGTTTTGATTTCTTTAACAACCTCTTCGATTCTTATATTTCTTTATTGGTCTTTGTTTCATA
>JAVZJF010000099.1:0-4211 GCA_038870935.1 Candidatus Anstonellales archaeon
TAGATGAGAACGAAAGATAAGAAGATATTATTTTTTCTCATAGCAGAAGCAACAAATGAAAACATTGAAATGGCTTTCATTAAAATACCCCTAATTAAAATAATTAGTTTACAGTCTTTATCATTATTTTTGCGGTAGAGGACAAGTTTATTGCATTAATGATAGCAGTTTTATGTTCTCTTATTCTCTCTCTTGCATTAATCATTTCTTTAACTAATGTTCGTTCGCTATTTGGTAGTCTTAGGCCTGCGTTTTCACTGAACATGCTATTAAGAATTGCAAGACACTTTACTTGTGCATTTAGATAGTTGCTATTATTCTGATAAGCAAATTTTTGAACAGGACAATGCCTTGTTCCGCAAGAACCAATTTTTATTACTAACTCAGTTTCGTTTTGAGAGAGATTGATTATACTTCTATTTTCACCTTCGATACTAATTATTTTCAGATAAAAATTAGACATTCCTCTTCTTGATGTTTCATCTTCTGTTTCGCCTTTTAGTCTTTCTCTTGTTCTTGATAACAATCTGCAATTAGTTCCATTATTATTGCATTGCAATGTTATATTGTTGTAATCAATATCTTCATCAGATATTGAAGATAAGTTTCTTATTTGTTCCAACATAATACTACACGGATTTATGCAAATCTCATTTAGATCATTAGAGTCATTATACGTACCTTGCCCAACATTTTGTTTACACATTATATGCATCATTAGTCTTGTTCTGTTTCTAAGTAAATCACTTGTAGTTGCGTTGCGATATTTTAGTAAAAGCTTTAATTTAATTTCTGCAGTTAAATTATTTGTCATTTGATTTAATTCTCTGTATTTATAGACAATTTGAGTTAGATTAGTAGAATCGTTTAATGAATCTACCAATTCCTTTAATTGATTTTCGAGTTCATTTATTTTACTTTCATAGTCATCACAATCTTCATCTTTGCTATTATAACAGATGTTCTTAAGCATTTGGACTTTTAAGTCAATTAAATAAAGCTTGTTTTTTACAAGTTCAATAGTATAGAGGTTGTAAGTAGATACGTTGTTTACATACGCTAAAATCCTATCTTTGTTCTGTGTCATATTTTTTGCCATTATTGTTTTTTGACCGTCTACTATTACGATATCGTCTAAGGAAATTTTTTGTTTGACTGTTAGCTTAATGCCTTTAGCAATCGCGTCTATTAGCTCCGCTTTGTTTTTTTGCACAGCAGTGATTTGATTCTTAACATTTTGATTATTAGAGTTTCTTTGCATTACTTGCTGAGCGAAAACAAATGTACTTATAAAAATCAATAGGAAAACTAAAATAAGCAACGGCTTTAAATCAATATTTTTTGCCATCCTTGATTCACCTTATTTAAAAATATATACTTTTATTTAAAATGATGTATAACAACATTTTTAATAATGGCATATAGTGCAAATTTTTGCTATTATTCGTAGTGAATATTATTATGAACAAAGATATGTTAGAAAATCTTGATAAGCAGGAAAAAAATATCATAGACATACATGATTTCAATTCTTATATTGAAAATTCTAAGAAAGTTGGTTTTCAAGCCACCCAATTAGGAAGAGCGAGAGCAATCTTACGATCCGTTATTGCAGAAAGAAAAAATTATACAATTTTTTTAGGTTTTACTGCTAACTTAGTTGCCTCTGGTTTAAGAGGCTATTTAGCAAGTTTAGTAAAAAAAGGTTTAGTCGATGTAATAGTAACAACTGGAGGAGGAATTGATCATGACGTAATTAGATGCTTTATGGATTACCAAGTGGGAGACTTTGATTTTGATGACAAAGAATTACATGATAATTCAATAAATAGAATAGGTAATATACTAGTGCATAATAAATGTTATGAGAAATTAGAACAAATTAGTAATCAAGTTTTGGTAAAATTAATTGAGCTTAAAAGATTTCAAAATTCACCTAGTGAGTTGATATACGAATACTCTAAGTATGTTTATGAAAATTCCAAAGATGAAAACTCTATTTTGAGAGCATGTTATGAAAAAAACATTAATATTTATTCTCCTGGAATAACGGATTCTGCAATTGGTTTAAATATTTATTTTTTTAAGAAGAAAAAGAAAGATTACGAAAAACTTTCAATAGATGTTACTAAAGACATGAACGAGTTAGCGAATAAAGTTTTAAATGCAGAAAAAACCTTTGGCTTGATTTTGGGTGGAGGTATTACAAAACATCATATATTAGGTGTAAATTTATTACGTAATGGATTAGATAAAGCAATTTATATAACAACTTCTAACGAATTTGATGGCTCCTTATCAGGTGCGAGGACCAGAGAGGCAATAAGTTGGGGTAAAATTAAGAGCTGTATAGATAATTATAATCATGTGACAATACATGGTGATGCCTCAATCATTTTGCCTGTTCTTCTTTACAATTTAATTTAAATTTTCTTTTATACTAAATATAGTGGGTTCTTATGAGAAAAAAACATATATTGTCTATTCGTGATTTGGACAAGAAAGATATAGAATATTATTTGAAGTTGGCTGAAAAATACGAAAACTATTTTTCGATGGATAAGAAAAGTAAAATTCTAGCCACATTATTTTTTGAACCTAGTACGAGAACAAATTTGAGTTTTCAGGCAGCAGCAAAAAGGTTAGGAGTTGACACATTAAACTGGAATGTTCAATTCAGTTCTACACAAAAAGGTGAGAGTTTTGAAGACACAGTTAAAATTGTTTCTAATTATGCTGACATTTTGGTTATACGTCATGCTTTAGAAGGTGCTGCAAGATTCGCATCTGAAGTTCAGGATAAACCTGTTATTAATGCAGGAGATGGAGCAAATCAACATCCAACGCAAACTTTGTTGGATTTATATACTATCTGGAAAAACAAAAGGACGATTGAAGGATTAAATATTACCCTTTTGGGTGATTTGAAATACGCAAGAGCCATGAAATCTTTAGTTTATGGGATAGCTATGTTTGGTGCTAATCTGACTTTAATTTCACCAGCTGGATTGGAGATGGACAAATGGATAATCGAAGAAGTTAAACAGAAATTCTCAGTTAATATTACTCAGCAGAACAATATAGATTTATCTAATACAGATGTGCTTTACTTATGTAGAATTCAAAAAGAAAGGTTTTCAGATCCTTATGAGGCTGAGAAAGTCCAAAAAGAATTCAGAATTAGTTTGGATTATTTGAGAAAAGCAAAGGAGGATATAATAATTATGCATCCATTACCTAAGATAGATGAAGTGCCTAAAGAAGTAGATAAATTAAAAAATGCAGTTTATTTTTCGCAAGCTAAGAATGGAGTACCTGTAAGAATGGCAATAATCTCAGATTTATTGAACATGAATGATGAATAGGAAATTTTTCAAAGTGATTTTTATGTCTATAATGGTTGAAGAAATTGATAATGGGATTGTGATTGATCATATCCCTGCAGGTAAAGGAGTATTAGTAATGCATTTATTAGACATAGATCAAAATTATAAAGGTATGGCTGCCTTAGTAATGAACGTAAGAAGTAATAAATTGGGTAAAAAGGATATTGTCAAAATTCAAGGTAAGACGATGAACCAAAAAGTCTTAGATAAAATTGCATTAATTGCTCCAACTGCAACAATAAACATTATTAAGGATTTTAAAGTTATTGAAAAAAGAAAAGTATCTTTACCTGATAAATTAATTGATGTATTAAAATGCCCAAATCCGAAATGTATAACAAACTTTGAATTCACAGAAACTGTTTTCTTCAAAATTTCTGATCAGGTCTTCTTATGTAAATATTGTGAAAGATTTTTTACTAGAGAAGAATTGATGTAAAGATAGTTTATTTCTTCTTTTTATAAATCCTATCTCTTAGATTGTTTTCATCTAATAGAGGTTTTCTTTTTTGCTTCTTATTTTGGAAAAGTAATTCATACAAACTTTCAAAAAAAGATTTAGTATTTTTTTCAATTACTTTTATTTTTTCGTTACTTTTTTTCAATAATTGTACAACGGTTGAATCTGGCTTATGTTGGTCCGCGTTATAATAATTTTCAATACACGCTCTACAGAATTTTTTACCATTTATCACATATAAAAGTTCTGCATTAATTCCACATCTATCACATCTTTCATTAAATTTAAGTGCTTCAAAATCTTGAAGACGTCCATGATAGGTTACTTTGTCTCTGGATATATCATAAGTTGAATTTTTTCCAAAT
>JAVZJF010000100.1:0-4156 GCA_038870935.1 Candidatus Anstonellales archaeon
CTTTCAGAACTTATCTCAGTTGGTCCAAATAAACTCATCATAAAATTCCTTCTCTCAATATTTCCACCTCCGGCACATCCCGGCAAAGACTGAAGATGATCATAAACTTTATCATAAAAATATTCTGGTGACAATCTGGTTTCATAAAATTCTTTTCCTTCAAAAATTAATCTATCTTTTTCTTTTTGTTTTAAATTGTCTGCCCCCATCAGCATTAAGACAAAACCAATTAATGAGGAAAGTTTTTCCTTTACTAAATCTTCAGGCAAACCTTGATAAAGTAAATCTTTTATTTTTTCCTCAATAAAACTTACCGCATCGGCAATCTGATCAAAATAAAAGAATTGACCATCATTTTTTTGCCAATTACTAATTTGGGTAGCAAGGTTTCGCCCCTGGTGATCTTTATTTTCAAAAAAATCAGTTAAAATTTCCAAAAAAATCTCAGGAGAGTAGGGAAGAGTTAAATTTAAAGAAGTTATATATTTAATTAATTCTTTTTCATCTTTACTAGATGAAGGCACATCGATTCCGAAATTTTCTTGTAAAATTTCAACGATTCTATCTAAAGATATTTGACTTCTAATTGTCACCCCCCTAATTCTATTTGGATTATTTCTATCCTTCCAAATGACTTGAGATTGAGTTTCTGCGTATTGATAATCAAAACCAGTCCAACCAGCCGGCGAAATCCGAAAAATTATTTCATCATCTCCTAATTTTTTTAATTTTTCTTTCAAGTCAATCATTGCCTTTTTAACTGCTCCTTCTCTTTCTTTTTCATCAACTATCTCCACAATATCTTTCTCTCCATAAAATTCTCCCGTAATTTTTCCATCATTTCTTATTATTAAACTAAAAGGAATTATCCCATCTTGCCTAATGTATTCTAAATAATAGCCATACAAATCTGTCCGCAATTGAGATAAACCTTCCTCAAACCTACCATGTATTAATTGAGTTAAAAATAATTGTACTTGATTGTTAATCCTAAATGATAAATTATCAAATCTGCCTTGACTGTCTTTCCACCAGTTTAAAAAACTTAAATATTCAACTTCATAACCTAAATTTTTATCTTCAAAAGAAGAAGGTTTTTTTTCTCCAAAAACAAGTGCAGCTCTTTTTTCTAAACCAGCAATCATAAATTTCCCTGCTCGGGGAGAGAGGCTTGGTCGGTCTTCGGGCTTTAACCGCTGCGGCACAGCCCCGGAATTCCACCGGTGTTCCCAGTTTTTAAATTAAGCCTTCCCACCCTCACCATCGGAGGATAGTGGCTTAAACCAAGCTTTAAATTTTAATTAATTAACTTTACCAAATAATCATTTTTTTTTCAAATTTTTTCTAATTTTTTGGTAAAATATATATATAATGGATTATTTCTCTCAAAAAATCGACCTAATCAAAATCGATAAAAAAGACACAGTTAAAGGCTCAGTTGAGCGTTGGCAGGCTCACAAAGAAGCTATTCTTCACCGCGGTTTTACCTGTATTATTAAAATTGATAACAAAATTGCTGTCCAAAAAAGAAAACATAAAATTTTTAATAATGTCTTTGATCTTTCTTTTTCTTCTCATCCTATCTTTGTAAAAAATAAACCGTTCATAAGGGGGATCGATACTATACCATTCAGCAAAAGATCTGCCAGTTTCTTTATCTCTTTCCCAACGTGTCTTATATTCTTTTATAATTTTTACAGCTCTATCATGATCGACTATACCTCTATTGATATTATAAGCATTACTCAAGCTTAGTCTTTCACTTTCATCATATTTGCTAGATTCTTGTGGGTCTAAGTGGATCTGATGAGTATAAAATCTACCATTCCAACACAATTCATTAGTACGAATTTTAAAGTGTTCTGCTTTATTTCTCCAAAATCTACTCTTCTCTATATCTCCCAAACTCTCATAGATTTTGGAAAGATAATAGCATGCTTCAAACATTCCACTATTATCTCCGTGCATTATACAGAAAGGATTATCAGGTGAAAGTTCTCTAATTTTTCTATTAGTCTCTAACATATCATTACTCAGATAATTAGTAAAATCCCATGTATCAATAGTGAAAGGTCTCTTTACTAATTGATAATTCTTATCCCATCTTAAGGGGTCACTCATACTGTAGAATAGCCCTTTTTCCAATTTAGGTAAGTATTTCTTTATCCATTCATTATCACCAGTCACTTGCCAAACTGTATATGCTCCTTCAACTAAGAGGTATTCTAGATCAGCTTCAACAGGAATCCTGATGTAAATTATCCCGTCCTCTTCATCCTCTCTTTTCCATTCTTTACCTACATAATCTCTATGAGGATCATTTATTGTAGAGATAAAATCATAGTAGGCTCCATTATCCATCTGAAGGTCCAGCATATGCTCGATGTAAGACTTTATATCAGTTTCCCAATATTTATAACCTTTCATCTCGTGAATATGATCTCTTATCCAAGTTGGATTACAATTAATCCATTTGTCGCCTATTCTAAAGAAGGAACTGTCTCTCTTTACGGTGAAACTAAGGAAATCGTAGAAACGGTCAAAAAATCCTGAGGTAGTTAAAATTCTAGTAAAAGTGTCTACTTTTAAAGATAATTCTACTAAATTATTAGAATCTGTATATACCCTTACCTTGTGTATCCCTAGAGCTCCTTTGATATTTATTATCTCAGAGATTTTTCCTCTTTTATCCATCTTTAGATCTATTTCTTTAGAATAGTAAAGCCAATCTTGACTATCATAAAACTCGATATAAAGTTTATTGCTTAGAAGTTTACTAAAGGAGATATCTAAGATTATATCTTCTAAAGGACTTACAAAATCAAATCCGGGAGTAACTCTCCTAATATTCACTACAAACTCTGAAGTATTACCTTGAGCAATTGGCTCCATAATACCCTCCCTTCCATATGTGTTACCGAAAATGAAAGATAAAACTAAAACATACAAAAGATAGTTTCTTATACTCACATCTTTATAGCCCCAGAAGCGAGTCCTTCAACAAATAATCTACTCGTAAAGATAAATAGGATAATTAGCGGTATTGAGCCTATGATATAACCAGCCATTAAAGGGCCCCAAACAGTATAATAGCTATTTCTAAAGTTATAAAGTCCCACAGTAAGGGTATAGAGATTTGAATCTTGAAGAGTTACTAGAGGCCAAATTAAGTCATTCCAAGTTCCAAGAATATTCATAACCGCTACTACACCTATAATAGACCAGGAAAGAGGTAAGGTTACATATCTTAAGATCTGAAACTCACTAGCTCCGTCTATTCTTGCTGCGTCAAAATAATCTGTAGGGATAGATGCGAAGAAGGCTCTGAGGATAAAGATAGCAAATACTTGTCCTCCTGAGATATATGGTAATAATAATGCCAATCTAGTATTTAAAAGACCTAAATACTTTACTAACATAAAAGAAGGGATTAAGGTTAAAACCCCGGGAATCATTAAGAGAGAAATAACCATATAGTATAAGATTTCCTTCCCTGGAAATCTAAATCTTGCAAATGCATAGGCAGAAAGAATAGACATTATTGTTACTCCAATTACAGAAAGCCCACTTGTTATAATACTGTTTTTTAGATAGACCTTTATCTCTTGCCATGCTTCCTTATAATTACTCCAATAAAATGGATATGTAATCTTAAAGGGCGCATCATAGAATTGAGAGATACTTTTCCCAGAGATGATGAAAGTTATTCCGTAAGGGAATAACATAAGCCCTATAAGAAATATTAATATGATATGTCGATACAAGTCTCCTGTCTTAAGAAGAAACCTAAAACCATTCATTAGCTCTCACCTCCTACTGAGCCTCATATTCTGCTGGTGAACTTATATACTTCATATTCAAAATAGTTAGGAACAATATAACTATAAATAAAATAACTCCAACTGCTGATGCTAACCCCATCCTTCCATAGTTGAAGGCAGCTTGATACATATATAATCCAGGAACCAAAGTAGAAGTCCCAGGCCCTCCACCAGTTAACACCAACATCGTTCCATAACCCTGTATAGTCCCTATAAGAGACAAAATAACGTTTAACTTAATTTGGCTAGTAATGAGAGGTAGATCTATAGAAAAGAACCTTTTTAAGCCTATTACCCCGTCAATTAGAGCTGCGTCAAAGACAGAAGAAGGGATA
>JAVZJF010000101.1:0-4138 GCA_038870935.1 Candidatus Anstonellales archaeon
TTATAAGATTCAATTGAAGAGTAAAAGAGTTTGCATAATTAATAGAAGTATTATAGTAGGAAAACCATTATTCCATATGCTCTTAAACGAAAATTCTACAGTAACTATATGCCATTCAAAAACTGAAAATTTACAAGAAATAACTAAACACTCTGATATAGTTATTTGTGCTATCGGCAAAGCTAAATTCTTTAATAGAAACTATTTCAATGAAAACTCAATTGTAATCGATGTTGGTCTTAATAGAGTTGAAGATAAGATTTATGGCGATGTTGATTTTGACAACGTAAAAGGCTTTGTTAAAGCAATAACACCAGTGCCTGGAGGAATAGGAAAATTAACTGTGCTAAACTTACTTAAAAACACTCTGAATGCCGCCAAAATGTCTAACTAGTCATTAATATGTGATTCCTTATGAGTTCTAATAATAAGTTTAGATTCAGATATTATGAAAACTACAATCACTGGGATGAAAAAAGGTTCGTTGAATTACTTGAGCAAAATACAGTTAAGAAATCAAAAATTTCCCATCTTGAAACTTTAGAAGCTTTGAAAAATATTGGCTCTCCTAATGAAAAAATTCAAAGTTTTCATATTGCAGGAACTAATGGCAAAGGAAGTGTTGTCTCATTTATAACTTGGGCACTTCTAGAAACAAATTTGAAAGTAGGCACTTTTATTTCTCCTCATCTTGTAGATTACAGAGAAAGATTTCTTATAAATGGCAAATTATTAGATGGTAATTATGTATTGAAAGAATTTGAGCAATTTCTTGAATATAAATTCAAAAACTTAACAAAATTTGAATTAATGACAGCTTTTGCGTTTTATCTTTTTGAAAAGCAAAAAGTTGATATCAATGTAATTGAAACAGGCATGGGTGGAAGATTAGATGCTACAAGAGTATGTAATCCCATAAAAACTATAATAACAGGAATTTCTTATGACCACACAGATTATTTAGGCACATCTTTAGAAGAAATAGCTTACGAAAAATTACATATTGGAAGAGAAAATGTGGAAATGATATTTAATTCTAGAAACGAAAATGTAAGAATTGTTGCAAAGAATTTCTGCAGACAAAGAAAAATTCCTTTGAAGTTTGTTGATTATAGTCATAAAATTGTAAAACATAATTTGAAACATTTAAGTGTTGAATATTTTCTTGAAGAAAGAAACATTGAATTAACTACCTCAATGCCAGGAATTTATAATATTGAAAATTTGATAACCTCTTATTTTGCTATTAGTGATTTCGTTAATCAAAATTCAATAAAGAAAGGATTTGAAAAGGCATTCATCCCTATTAGGATGCAAATAGAAAATGTTAATGATAAACTAATTATTATTGACGCGGCTCATAATCATGCAGGAATTAATAGCTTCGTTGAAACAGTAAAGAATATCTTAAATGATAACAACAAAAAAATTGGCTTAATATTTAACTTCAAGTATAATAAAGACTATGGTAAAATGGCTGCTACTTTGAAAGAACTTTTTGAATTAAAAAAATTAGAATTCATTTGCATACCAGATTTCTCAAAAGGATTAGAAGAAGAAAAAATTAGTCAAATAAGTAAAGAATTTAAAAGTTCTCAAAAGTTCAATAATACTAAATTATTGAGGTTTGAAAATATTTCAAGTGCATTTAAATTTCTAATTGCTGATAAAAATATTGAAGAAATTTACATCACAGGATCAATATATATGATAGGAGATTTATTTGCAGAAATGCTTGACAAAAAAATAACTTGGAATGAACAAGATTGATAATACCTTTCAATTGTGATTGTATGAATATAGCATTGGCAAAAAATCATGTAAGAGAGCTCGCAAAAAGAAGAATAGAAGAGTTTTTTGATAACAATAATAGAATCGATGCAGATGCAAGAATAGTCAATCGATTAATTAATTCACATTTGTATAAAAATGCAAAAAGAATCTTTTCTTTTTATCCCATGCAAAATGAACCTATGATAACTGAAATATTCAAAGATAAAAGTAAAGATTTCTATTTTCCTAAAATTAGTGGCGATAAAATACTTGTAGGCACAGGTAAATTATCTCCTGGAAAATTTGGTATATATGAGCCAGTAATAATTACTAACATTAATACATTTGATTTGATATTAATACCTGCAATGGCTTTTGACATACATTTTAATAGACTTGGAAGAGGTTTAGGCTATTTTGATAAATTCTTAAAAACTGTTAAAGGTTTTAAACTCGGAATTTGTTATGACGTACAAGTATTTGCTTCCATTCCTTTTGAAGAACATGACGAAAAAGTAGATGGAATATTGACAGAAAAAAGACTTCTTCTAAGTAAATAGATCTTATCTTCTCTAATAGTCCATAGAAAGATTTCCATAGCCAGATAAACGCCATCGCTGCTTAATCCTTCGTGAAATTGAGATTATAGAATTTTCTGCTATCGCAATTCTGTTTTTCAATTCTATGGTTATCTTGTTCTTTTTTATAGCTTTTACTGTTCCTACAGCTGTTGCAGTTCCTGCATTAACAACAACTACTTCATTCTCTAAAAAGGCAGAATTCTCTTTTTGAATATCAACTCTTTTAATTTGATTATACTCTATTGTGATTTTATCGTATAATAAAGGTCCTTTGCCAGGCCTTGAAATTATACTACCTATCATACTGTCACTCTTTGTCCAATAAGGATCTAAATCAGTTTGAATAGCTATTAAGCCCCCAGGATATGCAGTTTTTAATCTCTCGTTGCCTGTATATAGCGAAACTACTTTTAAGATTTCAGAATCTTTTCCGTAATCTTTTGGCATTGGCAAGATCTCTATCTCTTCATTTTCTGATAACATCCCTGAGGAAATTGATCCACCTATAACTCCTCCCTTTAATTCCAATACGTTATCACCAGGCTTATTAATATCAAAAGACCTTGCGATGTACATTAATAGTTCTTTTGTAGGATCTCTTGTTAGAGTAGGAATATACTTTTCAATGGCTTCAACCAATCTATTAATATTAACTTTTAAACTGGCAGCTACAGGAATTATAGGAATTGTATTTGGATCATAATCATTCATTGACAAAAAATTTCTTATCTGATTATAATTCTTTATTGCTTGGTCTTTTGAAACAATGTCAACTTTATTTTGAACTACTACAATGTGCTTTATCCCTAAAATCTTCAAAACCATTAAATGCTCTTGTGTTTGTGTTTGTGGACACTCTTCATTAGCAGCTATTACTAATACTGCGCCATCTAATAAATTTCCACAAGCAATAGTCGTTGCCATCAATGTCTCATGACCAGGAGAATCTAAAACAGAGATTTTTCTCAAAAATTGCATGTCAGAATTACATTTCTGGCATTTCGAATTATTTGCTTGATAATTACCACACGAATAACATCTATAAGCAGAATATTCAGAATAACCTAATCTTATAGAAATTCCTCTTTTTATTTCTTCTGAATGTGTATCTGTCCATTTTCCTGTTAAAGCAAAAGTTAAACTAGTCTTTCCATGATCTACATGACCTAAAAACCCTATATTAAGATTCGGCTGCATAAATATTTACACTTGCTACAAAGATTTTAATATACTTTAAAAATTATTTCTTCTTTGCTTTTGCCTTATCCTTATCTGTTTTTTCTTTTTTTTCCATCTTGATTAGTTCGTTCAAAGGTTTTGTGCCTTTTTTTATTACCTTAGAATTGATTTGCACAATGTCTAATGAGATTGTGTTGCCTGCTATCATTTTCCTCTTCCTTATTCCCTTTTGTCTTTGTCCAACACCATAATCTAAGATTATCTTCTTTCTTCCTGTACCTGAAACATCGCTTCTCATAGGAGTGCCTATCTTATCACTTCCTCCTGTTATCTCTAAAGTATATCCTTCTAAACCAAAAATTGTTGCATCAAACTTTTCTCCAATCTTTTTCCCTACAAAAAATGCTTCTTTTTCTTTTGGAACTTCTAATCTGTAACTCTTTCCATCTGAATCACTTATAACTAAGTGCATTAATTTTCACCTTCGTAAATTTTTGAAAAGGTTTATAAAAATTTATCTTATAAGTAGTATGCTTAAATAAAGAAAAGTATATAAAACATTCTTATGTCTGTCTGGAATTATCTTATTCTTGCAACTATTGTTA
>JAVZJF010000102.1:0-4132 GCA_038870935.1 Candidatus Anstonellales archaeon
AAACTGGATAATTGATGTCGTATGTGGAGAAAACTTTTTCAACAGCTCAACAAATCTTCCAACAATATTGGACTTGGTGGATAATGAGGTTAACATTCCATCAAAATTTACGGAAGAATTTGTTGCTGAAGTAGAAGGGCGGATGCTAGAAAAGTTCTTTAACGATCCCAGAAAACGTGAACTTATAAAAACATTTTTTACAGCACTAAACCCGCAAAAACCCTACTAAACATGCTCTTGAATATTTGAAGAGTTTAGGCTTTGAGACGTATAATATTAACATTGCATTTACTGTATATGATAAAAATCAATAAAATAATCTATTCTGTTTTAGAATTATTTTATATTTTTATTATTCTAATTTTAGTATTGTTACGGGGTGAAAAAAATGTTAGAGATCAAGAAATTTAAAGAAGAATATGGTAATAGCATTACCACCATCTTCAGTCAAATTTAATGCAATAAAGTATCTTTTGGACGATAAAGCTTCCAATATAGAAGAAACTACTACTGATATTGTTATTACAGTTGATAGAGAATATTTTAACTTTGAAGTAGAAGATGGTAAAATTGTGTATTCCATAAGAACATTGGATGTTCAGAATTTCCTTCTACCAAAATTAATGGACAAGATACTTAAATACCAGAATAAACAGTATACAATCAATATAGTAAAGAAAATGGATCGGGGGAATGATAAATATGGGAATATTTAGGAAGAAGAAAGAGGAGAAAAAATTGGATGAAATTGCAGAAAAGATTAGTGTTGCATTTGAGAGACTTTCGAAGAGTTCAGAATATCTTGTACAGGTAACACAGTATTTGAATAATAATGTTCAGGCACTACACAAAACTTTTGAGGAGATAAGGAAGGAAGTCGAAAACACAAAGAATTCTATTGATGAAGTTGGAAAGAAGTTTGAGGAATTCAGTAAGAAGGTGAACAAGTTTGAGCCAATAGGATTAGGTGAAGTTGAAGGATTGCTTGAAGATATCTCTTCGAAACTTGATGAAGTAAATAGTAATCTTAAGTGGAGTAGTGGAACATTCACAGAACCACTTGAATCATTACTCCATGATATAAAGGACGAAATAAGCAATCTCGCTTATGAATTTAGATACTCTAGATACTAAAATATCGAGACTCTGTTTCTTCGTTATCCTTCTTTTTTAATAAAATCTTTATCCCATAATATTATTTAATGAATATTTTTAAAAAGTCAGCTCTAGTTATAATTTCCTCAATTTTACCCTCTTTCTCAATTAAAACTGAATAGTAATCTAAAAGTGCTCTCGCTATAACCTGAAGCGGAGTATTATGTGGATATACCGGTATCTCCTCTATCGGAGCATCACTAACTCTCAAACTTTTAAGATTCCTCCCCCTTCTAGAAGAAGTTTTATGAAAGACTTCTCAGTCAAATACCCACTATCCTATCATTCACATAAACCGGAACCTGACTGTAGCCCCTCTCAAACATCATCTTAGCCACACTGGAAAGATCTTCATTAGAATGAACCTTCAACAAACCCTCATTCCTAGTAGCAATATCGGAAGCAATCATATTAGGAGGAATAGAGGAAAGTTTGCTCAAAAGACAATCCATCAAAAGCTTAGCCTCATCATACCTCAACTCCCTCACACTTCTCAAAATACGCGATATAACTGGCTGAGAGATTCCAGTTTCATCAGCTAGCTTCTGCTCAGACAAACCCGTCTCACGCATGAGACTTCTGATTATCTCGATCAACCTGTCCTTGGAAGAAAGCATTCCAACCAACATAACTAAAAACATTATTAATAATTTTATTTTAAAAATTAGATTTCTATAAAAAATCTAAAAAATAATTATATTTCTATAACATCTCCAACCTTATATGCTAAATCATGACTTTCCACAACAGCAGCACCCTTTAACCTCGGATCATAGATTGCCACAAACTTTGTTGGATGATAACAGTGTGTCAGAAAACCATACAACCATATTGGCCCACGGCCAGATAAAATAACACCCTTACCGCTGTCCACGCTAGGAGGAACAATATCACGCAGTTCATTAGGAGTTATTATATCCAATCCAATAAAAACTATAGTATACTTTTCCAGCTCCTTTATTTTAAAGGAAATCATCAAATGTTCATCCTTCTTACCTCTTGTGAAATGTCTTTAATATTTTTTAACCAAAGCTGTCCATTAATAATATTAAAATTTATTAATTTTTTATTTGACTAGATATTATAATGATTGATAATAAGAATGTTCTAATTTTTGAAGTATGGGGTAATCCATCTTCATATAGATTTGTCGAATATCATGTTGAGCTTCTTAATAAAGAATTTAAAAAAGAGAAGTGCAAATCTACACTTAAAGCCCTTTTAAAATCATATGAAAATTCTTTCTGCATACTGTTTTTCTCTTCAACTATGGGGAAAATAGGAAAAAATTATGATGAAATAATAAAATCTGCAGAAGAAGAGGCTAAAAAGTTTCTAGAAAATCAAGATTACTGCGGAATGGATTATAGAAACCGGGTGGAAATTAAAATTATTCCGGGAATAGGCCGCTTTAAAGACAATGGTGAGCATAAAATTTTTGAAGGTAGAATAAACCAGATTAGGACTTCAGCTTTTATATTAGCATTAGACGAACTAAATAATAAAAAGCCGAATACTGTTATACTAGATATTTCCCACGGTGTAAATTATATGCCCGTTTACATTAGAGATGCTGTATTCGATGCTCTTATAGCTTATGTTGCACTATGTCAAGATAAAAAAATAAAGTGGATTGTATACAATTCTGAACCAGTACAAGAGGATAATGTTGAAGCAAATATACAACTTGTAGAAGACTTAGAAATTGACACTAAGCAAGCATTTTCTATTTTATATAGTAAACTTAATACAGTCATTAAAAAATATGGTAACTCAAAATTCGTTCCCGTAAAATGGATACAAAATAAATTTGAAACTGCTACTTATAAAAGCTACTCTTTTTCACATGATTGGGATAGACTCTATAAATTGGTTAAGAAGTTTGTAAAATCAGTAAATAGGGGTCTAATCTTATTACTTCCTTATATTAAATCAGAGTTGGAAAACATAGATATAAAGAAATTAAAGGATGAATTTTACAGATTTTCCTACATAAATTGCAACGATGAAATAGTTAGAGTAGACCAAAATAAAAGCTTAGTAACGTATCTCGTAGAGCCAAAAATCGAGATATACTTTATTCTAACTTCGGCAGAATTGATAAATAATATTAGGATAAAAGAAATTCAAGATAAATACGAGTTAGAACAATTAAAGGAAATAGGAAAAAGATATATAATTGAAGAGGCGGCACAAAAAATAGTTGAAAATGAGTTAGAACAAATAAAGGAATGTGTAGAAATTGCTTCCTCACTCAATATAAAATTGAATGACGAAGAACCATACAACGTATACTATTATATTTCACAAATTAAAGTCAAAGAAAAAAGATTAATTGACATTTACAGGAGAGAGAAAAAGCTAGAAAATATATCTTTGGTAATATTTGAAGAAAATTTAAATGAGTGGAGAAAAATTGCAACACCAGATGAGAGAAATTTCTATGCTCACGCTGGTTTAGAAAGAAATATAACAAACATTATAAAATCAAAAGAAAAGATTTGGATAAGATATTCAGATAATGGACTAGAATATGCTAAAAAATATGCAGAAAAAGAGTCTTAAGAAAAGCATACCCTTCTTTTTTATTGCCTGATAAACCATTAATATTTTAAAACGCCTTCACTATTTCAAAAAGTTAATTGGTAAAGCACTTTTCAATAGATTTAAATACCATAAATTACTTTTGAGTTCATTCTCGTCATCTTTTACACTGAAGAGAGAATCTAGTTTAATTAATGCAAAAATCCAATTCCATTATTCTTTTAACAGTTAAAAATAACATCCATATAGAACTTCCCCTTTTAAATTAAAATCTTCATGTACAGTGGAATAAAATCCCCCTCCCGCTACCCTTTATATATCCTTTTGCAAGTTGGGGGGTAGCGGAAAACTTTAGGTAAAAAAGGCTGAAAATAAAGTTTATAAACATAATAGAGCTAAAAATAGGGTCGGAATCTCATAAAGAGAATTGAAA
>JAVZJF010000103.1:0-4097 GCA_038870935.1 Candidatus Anstonellales archaeon
TTCATCTATTTTTGCATTGTTAGGGAGATTTTATTTTATCTTTTTTAAATTTTGTAAAATATCATCAATTATTGTTTCTTCTTGTATTAAAAGAGAATATAATAAATGTAACCCTTTAATTTCAGAATGATGATATTTCAATGCTAAATCCTGAGCCTTTTTTAAGGCTTCTTGAGCTTTTATTGTGAATCTATTAAATGAAAACATTTCTCTAAATATAATTATAATATAATTTGTCAAAATGACAAAAATGATAAAACAAAAATCTGCAGGCGCAATAGTATTCTATGAACAAAATAATAAAAGGGAATACCTTCTTGTTTGTGGCGGGAAAAATTTTTATTGGGGTTTTCCTAAAGGTTGGGTGGAAGAAACTGAAACTCCAGAAAGAACTGCTATGAGAGAAATAAAAGAAGAAGTAGACTTAGATGTAGAATTAATTCCAGGATTTGAAGAGAAAATCTCCTTCTTTTTCAAGGATAAGGGAGATTTAGTCTATAAAGAAGTTATTTTTTACCTAGCTAAAGCTAAATCAAAAAATGTTAATTTAAGCTATGAGTTAAAAGATTATATTTGGCTTGATTTTGATAATGCTTATAAAAAATTGAGTTATAATAATTTAAAAGAAGTATTAAAAAAAGCAGAAGAATATTTAAATTCAAGAGCATGAAAAAGGAAAAAAAAGGGTTTTCATTGGTAGAACTTTTAATAGTTATAGGAAGCCTTGGAGCTTTAATAGGAATTATTACAAGTGTTTTAAAACCTGTTGAACTTTTTAAAAATTCCAGAGATATTCAAAGAATAAATGATTTGAATAAAATTTCTGCAGCCTTAAAAGAATATATAGCTTTAAGTAAAAATCCTGATTTAGATGGTCCTTATTATGATAGTAGTGGTTATGATGAGCCAAGCTCAACAGTTTTTATTTCCGTACCATTGGATGTGGAGCCAACCTCTACAAATTTTTTTATAGATAAAAATGGTAAAGCTTGGATTATAAATCAGGTTAAAAGTAAAAATCTTTATAAAATTAATGGTGAAGGATGGATACCAGTAAACTTATCTGAGATAAAATATTCAGGTTTAACCTCTTATCCAGTAGATCCAATAAATTCACTTTCTAAAAATTTTTTTTATTCTTATGTCTTTAAAAGAGATATAAGATCCTTCGAATTAAATGCTAATCTAGAATCTACAAAATATAGATATAACGGAGAACAAGATAAAACTTCAACAGATGGAGGCGATGATCCTTATATTTATGAGGTAGGTTCCACTCTAACTATTTTGCCTTCAGAAAAAATTTATAATACCGAAAGAATAACTGGATTACAACCCAAAATAGAAATTTCTGTATTTGATGTTAGTATAAATGTTTATATTGGGCAAACTACAACCACGTATATAACGGTTTATAATAATGGCAGCACAACGTTGACTATATACAATATAACACAAAAACCTGCTAAAAAAAGAATAGATGTTGATAAAAATTATATAACTATAAATCCAGGATTAAAAGAAGATTTAGGAATAATTTGCAATGCCAAAGGATTCAATCAAGCCACAGTAATAACAACAACTTTGCAATTATGGAATAATGACGAAGCTAATAATCCTAAAAATATTAATATAACTTGCAATATTATTAATCCTCCAAGAATATATTTTGAACCATATCCAATAAACATAGAAGCAAAAGCAAACCAAGTAGTTACAACAACTTTTAAGATAAATAATCTAGGGGGAGATGTTTTAATAATTTCTTCAACAACAATGAGTATAGGGGATTCAGAAGAACCGTGCCCATCTTGGATAACATTTTCATTATCTGCACCACCTCCAATAAATATAAATCCAAATTCTTATATTACTGTTTTTGTAACAACATCTGCACCTGCTTCGATGCATAATTTTGAATGCAGATATGTTATTTATAGCAATGATCCATTAAGACCAGCTTCAAACGAATCAATAAATATAAAAGTTATTTCAGCTTCAGAAGGTCCAACTTTATATGCAAAATCAGGAAATAAAGAAGCTTATTTGTGGTGGGAACTTAAGGAAACTGGTGGATCGCCAATTTTATATTATGAAATATTTAGAAAAACTGAAACAACAGAATTTTCTAAAATAGCGTCAGTTACTTCTACATTTTATACAGATACAGGACTTACCAATGGAATAAAATATTCATATGAGGTTAGAGCAGTAAATACTGTTGGTGAAGGATATTTTAGTAATGTAGTCTCAGTAATACCTACTGGTACTTCTTCTCCACCATTAAACCTTACTGCAACATCAACGAACAATGGTATTTGTTACACTGGTTATATAAGATTAAATTGGGATGCCCCAACAGAATCTGGAGGTTTGCCAATTATTAAATATAATATTTATAATTCTTCTACAGAATCATTAATTGGGACAACTACAAAAACAACATTTTTAGTAAAAACAACAAGCGGATATGAGTATTCTTTTTATGTAACAGCAGTAAATTCAGCTGGCGAGAGCGATAAAAGTAATATAGCGACAACAACTTCTTATTCAAGACCATGCTCTCCTAAAAACCTAATAGCATCAGCAACAACATCATCTATTAATTTAACATGGCAATCACCTGATTATAACGGTGGATTAAATATTAATTATTACAACATATATATGACAACCTCAACAACATGGAATTTAATTGCTTCTTCTACACAAACAAACTATTCTTACACAAATGTAGCGACGAATACATATTATTTTTATGTAACCGCTATTAATTCTTTAGGAGAAGGTGAAGCAAGCAATATAGCAAGCACAAAATGGCCTCCAACGGCACAACCCTTATCACCTTCTAATCTTACTGCAACCCCAACGACAACCCCTGCAAATAGAATAATATTGAATTGGTCTTCCTCGCCAACATTAGGAATTCAAGAATATAGAATATATAGAAAGAGTGAAACATCTTATGTTAAAATAGCAACAACATCACCTTCAATATTAACATACCCTGATTATAATATTCAAAAAGGTATAACTTATTATTACTATGTAACTGCTTTTAAAAATGATTTAGAAAGTAATCCTAGTAATATAGCATCTGCAACATTAATTACAGCACCCTCAGCACCATTAAATTTAGAAGTAGGAATTTGTTCTTTAAATAAAGTTAATTTAGGATGGAATGAACCATATGATAAAGGAGGAGTTTCTATTATTCAATATAATATCTATAGAACTACCTCCACAGCTTATATAAAAATAGGAACAACAACAAATTTATTTTATTCAGATTATAGCCCAGTAAAAAACTTTATCAATTACTATTATGTAACTGCCCAAAATATTAAAGGAGAAGGTCCTTCAAGTAATATTGCATCTTGTAATTTGGGAGGTGGAAATTGTTTTGCAAAAACATATGGAACAGCAAATTACGAATATCTTTATTCATTAGAAAAAACATCGGATGGAGGATATGTAATAACTGGAGCAACTACAAATTATATACTTATTTTGAAATTAGATTCGTCAGGAAATATAGAATGGCAAAAATCATATCAATATCCAAACCCATTACCTACTTCAATAAAAGAAACAAATGACAATGGATACATTTTAACAGGTCGTTCAAATAACTATGATCTACAACAAACTATTGTTTTAAAGTTAAAAGGAAATGGAGATGTAGAATGGGCAAAAAGATACAACATCATTAGTAATTGGCCACAAATAATAGAAATAGAAGATGGTTATGTTTTATCAGGAGCTACATATAATTCCTGCCCAGGCTATTCAGGTATGGGTTATTTTGCTTCTATAGTTAAACTTGATTTATCCGGAAATATTCAATGGGCAAAATATTATTGCTTATCACCATCATTTTCTTTTGAAATAAAACAAAAAACATCAGACGGAGGTTATATCGCTATTACTAGAGGATCGAAATATATTATAAAATTATCCCAAACAGGTGATATACAGTGGCTTAAAACATATTATCCAAATTCTGGTTCTATAGGTTTTATGGATATCACACAAACTAATGATGGTTATATTGTATCAGGATACTATTATTCTGATACTACTTATCAGGATATTCT
>JAVZJF010000104.1:0-4057 GCA_038870935.1 Candidatus Anstonellales archaeon
ACCATAATAATAATTAGGCTTATCCCTATTGAGTAGTTTGAGTAAAAATTACAATATGACTTTCTTAAACCGAAAATGGGCATAATTTTCATGATAATCATGAAAGAAAATAAGAAAAATGCATAAAAAATGTTAGAGAAGGTTATAGCGATGTATATTAAAAGATAAGTTACAACAAAAGTTCCTTCTGAACCTGATTTATAGGGTACGATATAAATAGCATATATAAGTAAAAATTCGGCAAAAGCATATACATAGGGTAGGGCATGATAATTACTGATGAAATTGCTTAATATGAGTAAAGTCACTAACATAAACAGATATTCCCTTTTTATTTTTACGCAATAAATATTACTATATTTGTTAAATATGATTATTGAAGTAATAATAATAAGGAAAAGTAATGTAATATTAATTACAAAATGCATTAAGTCAACAGAATCCATAATTACATTTAAGATTGTTAAATAAAAGTAATAGCTGGGTCTATCTTGAATTAAAGGGGCTGTGCGTTCTTCAACACTATAAATCAAATAATTTATACCACCAATATGCCCCATTTCATCTAAGTCGTAACTATTTCCATATATGAACAAAGGTATACTGTAATAATAAAATATTATTAATATAACGATAAACATGTTCATTATCTTCATCTAATTTATTCCCTTTATGCTAGTCACGTATTAATTCATTTAAAATGCTTACAGCTATTTTAAATGATCCACTTATAGAAGTAATACTTGTATCTAATTTAATCGCATTAAAAACTTTACTTAGGAAATTATATAGAAACTTTTGAGTGTATATATAAACTGCAGGGTCAGTTTCATCTTTTCTTCTTTCCATAATTATGTAAATTGGAGCATCAACATGAATAAAAATCGATTTTTTTAAAAGATCACTAAAAGTTTTTGTATATAAGCATAATAATTTTTTAAAGTATTCTATTCCTAACATATACGTGTCAGATACTATCATATCAATTATGAATCGATCGAAGATACAAACACATTTCCGTTTATACGGCATTACTCTGAGAATATACCATAGTCTCATTCCTAATACTTCTAGTATTATCCATAATGGCCATAATTTATGTGCACCATGAATTTTAATTATTCTGCCATCTCCTCCCTTTTGAATTCTGGCAGGACTTAATCTTTCAAATAAAAATGCAAGTAAATCATTGAAATAGCTACGTCTGCGTTTTCGTATAATAACATTACCATTTTTAGCAAAAATAACATTAGATTTAAACAATATATAGGATAGTGTGGTTTTTCCACTACCATCAGTTCCAAAAATATGAATAAACTTGAATTTCTGATACATCTTTTAATCACTTTTCTATTAAAGTTCTCAAATCATTTTGAATAACATAGAACTTAATGAAATCAAAAAATAAAATTATTAATAGAGAGGGATTTCTTATTCTAATATTGTTAAGTTTTTTCTTTAAATTTAAAACAATTTTATTTTTAGTGTAATAATGTTCCAAAGTAAACAATAGAGGTGATAGAAACATACCCTTTTCACCAAGGTAAGCGAAATATATAATTTCTCTTAAATTAAAAATACATTTTTTCGGTACTACAATTGAACTGTAAATACTCGAAAGTAAACATAGTATATCTAACATAGCAACTCCTTCTTTGAATTCCTCTAAGTCAACTAATGCCACTTTTTTCTCTTTAGGAAGATATAAAACATTAGTAAAATTTAGGGAGTTATGTATAAAAGTTTTGCTTACAAAAGGGGAAAAGTTAAGCTTATCTGAACTTAATTCTTTATGTACTATCTGAATTACCTTTACAATATAGGCTAATGTTTTTAAACAATCGTGGTTTCGATAGTAGCATATCGCCTTAATAATATCGTATAGTGTAATAAAATTATCCACTCGAGTTAGTACTAAGAAACATGACATAGAATCTTTAGGTTTAGATGTGATCCCTTTCTTTAGTATTTTAGGAATTAATAAGTGTCTTTTTAAAATAGGAGACATGCTAACGGATTTATTCATAAATTCTAGATGCATGACTTCGTTTAGACAGGAACTAACATTTCCATAGTACTTAATAAATACGCTATTTGTAGAGTTATATTGGCGATTTTCCTTTTCAAATAATCTGCTGTAAAATCTAATTAAAATAATGGGATATTTGCGTGAAAGTTTATTAATTAGAAAGAAACAAAATACACATAGTTGTCTAATAAATGAGGCAAAAAGTATATTTAATTTCATATTATAAGTAGTGTATTAGTAAAGAAACCTTAATTCTGAATCTCCAATACAAGAGAAACTCGCATTACTGTACGTTTTTAGATTTGGCACTTAAGTTTCAAGTATTCTAGTGACAAGATAAATAGGAACTCTAAAGGGGGCAGGAAATAAAGAAACTTGTTTTAGTAAGTTTATAATGTTTTATTGCCGAAAGTAACTCATTTAAACTTTCTGAAACTTTCTTATTATCTGTTTCGATTTTAACGGCATTTATTAATTTATATAATAGGTTATAGTACTTTAATTGTGTTATGATAAATTTTTCACTAACTTCATTTTTTCTTCGATTTATTAGAGTATTAGCATTAGCTGTAATATAAAAATTTATTCTTTTTGAAGCTAATTTTAAAAGGAAGATTGACGGAATGCTTATTATAAACTCAGGATCCTTACTGGTCGTCGCAATCCACGCTATTAAATCACAATGGCTTCTTTCTCCTATTACTGTATAACCTAAGAATAAGGGGAGTTCATATTTCAGCAATAATATTGGTAGGGCTGAGATAAATTCTAAAAACTGCCATAAACGTTTATCTTTAGGCACCTTAATCCCAAAATAGAAATTATCATTTCCTTTCATATTACTGAACTTAGATAGTATTAATGCTAGTATTAGTGATAATGTATGGGTACCCCTTACCCATGATATCTTTATCTTTAATCCATTTTTGATAAGCCTTTTCTTTAGTAATTTAGCTAGTGTCGTTTTTCCAGAACCATCAGGCCCAAAAAATAATATCAAAATACCTTTATGCATCAATTTAGTTTCTTAGTACACTATTGTAAACTTTGATAATACTTTTTGTCATAATGTCAAGCGAAAACTTATTCAGAACATATTCTCTAGCTTTTCTCCCTAAACTATTCCTATAAGAATCGTTTTCAAGAAGGTAAAGAACCTTTTTAGCAAGAACTTCGTAGTCAAAAGGGTCAACTAAAAGTCCGTTTACTCCATCTACTACAACATACTGAATCCCCTTCCACTTATGTGATATAACAGGTTTCCCCATGGCCATGCTCTCTGCTAATGTGAGCCCGAAGGCTTCTTGTGCTGAAAGCGAAAGCGAAACATCAGATACGGCGTAAGCTATCCGTAGCTCTTTATCAGTAAGTTTTCCACAAAACTTTACATGTTTTTCTAAACCTAGTTTCTTCGAAAGCGCCAATAACTGAGATAGAATACCTTGATCTGGGCCTATAATTAATAGAATAGTGTCTGTACGCTTCTTGAGAACTAGTCTCATTGCTAAAAGCAACAGATCAATTCTTTTACGAGCTTCTAGACGCCCGACAAAAAGCACCACCTTCTTACAATCTATTCCCATCTTTTGAATAAAACTTTCCTTCTCTTCATCCGTCACTCTTAGCGGATTAAAGAAATTCGTATCTACACCGCAAGGTATGACGTGCACTTTAGTAGGAGAGATTTTCAGAGTCTTGATGATATAAGAGGCATCCTCTGGATTCTGACAAACTATAGCATCACTTTCTTTAACTAAATAGTTGCCTAAGGTGTGTATATACAGTTTCCATAATGGCATGTAGATAGTTAGGTTTTCGGCAACTTTTATATCATGTGTTGTTAAAACAACCGGCTTTCTCAGCCGCCCTTTTATCTCATATACGGCTTCCATAGAAATATTTGAAAGCAAGGCATGTACATTGTAGATATCAGCATCATTAACTTCTCGAACTAATTGACGTATTGAAGGAGATAAAACTAGGCTAGGTCCACTTAAATACGCTGGAGCACGAAACACCTTAATACCG
>JAVZJF010000105.1:0-4047 GCA_038870935.1 Candidatus Anstonellales archaeon
AAGACGTACATAATTATTTTTCTCATTATGATTCACCTTTTGAAGCTTTTATAAATTATATGAATATTATAAATCACTTCAAGGGACTTTTAAATGGAAAAAAATGATTCTTCTATTGAAGAAAAAAATTTGTTTCCTTATTTGAGAGCTGTTGAAGAATTTGAAAGTAAACCTGTTAGAGATATTAATGACATAAACATAGCTGCAGAAATAATAATAAGTAATCTTGAAAAAGCTCTTGTAAACTCTTTAAAAGGACTCAAAGAAAAAGAAGTATATTTACTTCTTTCAGGAGGTATAGACTCATCTTTCTTGTATTTCATTTTGAAAAAAAAGAATTTGAATATTAAAAGTTGTTGTTTCGGCACTGACAAATCAAAAGATTTGAATTTTGTAAAACAAAACTTTAGAGATGACAATATAGAATTCATTGTGGTTGAAAAAAAACAATTGGACAAATTTGAAAAAGAATTCCTTAAAGAATTTGATTATAAAAAGAGATTAGACATTAATCTTGGACTACCTCTTTACATAATAGGAAATGACTTGGCTAAAAAAAATTGCAGATATTTAATTGTTGGCTCAGGTACTGAAGAATTATTTTTTGGCTATCACTACCAGCAAAAATTACTTGAAAAAGAAAAAAAAAGCTTAGAAGAAGTTAATAAATTCCAAGTAAATGAGTTGAAAAATTTAGTGACTAAAGACCTACTAAGGAATAATAAAATCCTAGAAAAATTTAACATAAAACCAATATTGCCTTATTTAGACTATGAATTTGTAAAAAATGTATTGAAAATTAATCCTTACTTGAATTCTCATGAACTGAAGAAATTCGTTTTAAGGAAAGCTGCTCTAACTTATGGCATAAGCGAAAAAATTGCCTTGAGAAAAAAAATAGCATTTCAATATGGCTCAGGAATAACCAAATAATTTTTTAATTATTTCAAAAAGTCCATTTTTCCTGCAGGTAATTTTTTAGCTATGTAATCTGAAGAAAAGTTATATTTTTTTGATAAATTCGCACAAAACTCTTCTTTTTCGATATCTCCAGGAACTATTATTGATTCATTAATCAATTTCAAATTAGAGATAAAAGGTACAACAACAAAGTCATTGTCTAAAATTCCAATTTTCAATTTTAATTCTATATTTTTGTACCATTCCTTTTTGCCTGAAATTATAAAAGAACCTTTCTGTAAATATAAACCAGCCGCTGCTTTTTCTACTTGCTCAGGTAAAAATGAATAAACATCAATAACTGTGCTCTTCAATTTCCAAGCATTTGAATAGCATGCGGCTATCTGAGCAGCCTCACGCTTATCATTTTCCGAAGCACTTTTTCCTTCCTTTAAAACAACTAATGCTGCACCAATTATATCCGCATGGAATAATAAATCGTTAGATTTTGCTATTCTTGAAAACAATAAATCGTTTTGTTGAGCGTTTCTTCCAGCATAAATTACTTTATTTGAAGAAGTGATAAATCTGTAAAAAATAGAACTTCTTTTATCTTTCTTTGATTCTAATTTTTTTGATTTCTTTTTAGAGCTAGATTTCTCCCTCTCTTGCAATAACATTTCTATCTTTTGCTCAAGTGATTTCAGTTTTTCTTTCAATTCCTTTAATTCATCATATTTTTTGCTAAGATTCTTTTCTAAAGAAATTGAAGGATCTAATTCTATTGTAAATGAATCAACATTATTGATTTTTTCTTTTTTTTCATTTTCCATATAGAAATATACCTCAAAAAGAATATATAATATTAAAACTGTTTAGGAATTAATCAATATCATGAATTTATATTTGAATTTAAATTCTTCTAAAAATGAAAGAGAAGTTATTATCGGATTAGAAATTCATTTACAATTGAATACTCAATCAAAGCTCTTTTGCACGTGCTCAACAAATTATCAAAAAGACCCAAACACTAATATTTGTGAAATTTGCACTAGTCAACCTGGCTCTAAACCTATGGCAATAAATAAGAAAGCCATTGAATATGTTATTAAGCTCGCCAAAGCATTAAATGCACAAGTTATTACTGATAGAAAAATTTACATTCAGAGAAAACATTATTTCTATCCTGATCTACCATCAAACTATCAAAGAACATCTTTACCAATAGCAGTTAATGGAATGTTAGACAATATAAGAATACGCGAGATACATCTCGAAGAGGATCCTGGAAGATATGACATAAGAACTGGTTTGGTAGAATACAATAGATGCGGAAATCCTTTAATAGAAATTGTAACCGAACCTGATTTCAAGAGTGCAGAGCAAACAAAAAGATTTTTAGAAAAATTAGCCATTCTATTAGACTATTTGGAAATCACTCGAAGAGAAGAAGGTTCTATGAGAGTAGATGCAAATATCTCTTTAAAAGGGAGCAATAGAGTAGAAATAAAAAATATCAACTCGTTTAGAGGTGTTATTACCGCATTAAATTACGAGATTACCAGGCAAAATACTTTATTAAAACAAAACTTGAAAGTCGAAAGAGAAACAAGACATTTTGATGAAGGTCAAGGAATAACTATAGGATCAAGAAAAAAGGAAACAGTTGATGACTATAGATACATTCCTGACCCAGATTTAGTTCCAATAGTAATTTCAAAAGAAATGCTTGAAAAAATACAATTACCTGAATTACCTGAACAAAAAATAGAAAGATTACAAAAAGAATACAACTTGAAAAGATTGGATGCTGAAATATTAGCAAATGACAAAAATATTGCTGACTTATTCGAAAGACTCGTTAAGGAAACTATTGAAATTGAAGTTGCAGTTAAATGGCTTAACAGAGATTTGAGAAAACAATTAAATTATCGGTCAATAAATTTTGCAGAATCTAAATTAAAATATGAAGATATAAAAAATATTTTGCAAATGCTACAAGAGAATAAAATTCATGAAAAAATTGCAGAGCAAATGCTAATAGAATTACTTGACAAAGGAAAAACAGAAGTAAAAGAAAAAATAGCTGATGAAGAAAAAATTTCAAAAATCATTGAAGAAGTAATAAAAAATAATCAAAAAGTTGTTCAAGATTATAGAAATGGTAATGAAAAGGCATTCAATTTCCTGTTTGGACAAGTAATGAAAGAAACTAAGAAATTAGCTGAGCCAAAAATAGTTGAGAAACTATTGAGAGAAAAATTAAACCAACTTTGAAAAATTTAGAAGATAATTATGAACTCTGGTCTCAAGAAATTAAAGGAATTAGCAAAAGAAAGCTACCTTTATCTCTTAAGAAATTCTGAGAGTGGAAATAGAGAGATTAAAATACCTAAAAAGTTCTCAAAACTAATTACTAAAAGCAATAATAACAACTATGAATTATTAGAATATTATAGAAGATTATTTAACGTAGGAATTACAGGAGGCAAGTTTGAAATAGTTCATCCTGGACATATTAAAATGCTAAAAAAAGCTAAAGAATTTTGTGATATTTTGATTGTAGTTATCGCTAATGATAAACTAATGGAAAAAATCAGAAGTAGAAAAACAATATTGAATCAAGAAGAAAGAAAAGAAATTATTAATTCTATTAAATTTGTTGACTTTACTTTTATTGGTAAAGAAGATAGAGACTTCTATTATTTCTTGAATCTAACAAAACCTAATATCATATTCTATGGCTATGACCAAAAAGAAATTGTTTCTTTAGAAAAATTAAATTTCAAACCTAAAGTAATCAGATTGCCAAAATTCGGAGAATATAATACTAGTAATTTAATTTCCAAAAAAGAAGTGTAAAGTTTATTATACTTTAACCTTTATAACTCTAATATATTCAAATACAGAGGAAGATTTGAAATGTCTAAAGCATGGATATCTGTACTCTCAGTAATCTTGGGAATTGTATTAGGTGCAGGAATAGTAATGATATGGCAGGAATTTAGACCAGACGATGAATGGTATTTTTCTTATGGTGCAGGATTAGTTGCTGCAGTAATGGTCTTTATTCTGCTAAGTAAATTACGAGGTGGTTAAAACTAATTAATCTTTCTTCTTTGGTTTTTGCATTCACTCTACATTCAC
>JAVZJF010000106.1:0-4042 GCA_038870935.1 Candidatus Anstonellales archaeon
ACTTCTCTATTATCAACAGCACTTAATTTATCAGCTAATTCTAGCATAAGTTTAATTTTCTTTGACATATCACCTATGGTCACATAAGTACTCCTTGTTGGATAATTCATTTCTTTTACTTCATGAGTGTAAATAAAGCCATTATAAGGATTTTTTTTCAAGATATCTTTAACAGTAATAATCTTTTCCGAGCCAGGCATCGAATTTTCAAGAGTTTTATAATAGAATTGCAAAGGATAAGAATTTACTATTTCCATTGAATATACTTCGTCGTCTATTTCTGCAGGATTAATAATGTCAATCAATACTAATGCAGCATCCATAGTAGAGCCTCTTGAATCTGGTAAGAACTTTTTCGAGAAGTTAAGTAGCGCATCAAGCAATAGCATTATGCTGTCTTCATCACCGTCGCAATTTCTCCTTTTTGCAGCATGGAAATAAGGATGTCCTAAAATGCAATTAGCTTTAGTAAATCCTATTAATCTACAAATGATTCCTGCAGAAGTATGAGGAGATAAGCCTAAAAATAAGTGACCAATTAAATCTTCCTTAGATTTGCAATTATAATATGGGAGTTCATTATAGAAATTTATGAGTAAATCGTCGATAAATTTTGTAACTTTCAGAAAGTATTCTGCTGCATGGTATGGGATAATTATATCTTGAACTTTTAACTCTACTATCTGGTTTTCATATACTAACTCGTTTCCAAAAATATCTTTATCGTAGCCTAATGCTCTTAATTTTTCAATAGGAACTCCTATCTCTTTGGCAGTAAAGTGAGTCAATGGAACATCTACGCCATCAAATCTTATTGTACCGTCTTTAAAGACGCTTAAATCGTAATGTGCTCTTAAGATACCTTTCTCAAGTCTTTCAGGTATTTTTAATTTACTTGTGAGTCCTTTTACACATTTTACTTTTTCTGCCTTAAATTCAGAATAATTTTTCTTGATATTTTCAAATATTTCAACTATGTTAATTTTCTTTTTTACAAAAGGTTCTTTCAGTTTTTTACAATTATTACAAATTTCTTTTTCATTTTCAATGTTACATAATTTGCACTTGTAAAGAATTATACATCTGCTCTTGCAACTTTCACAGAACTGATAAAAAGAGTACTTCTTACAGTTTCTGCAATAGAAATTTGCTATTTCTACATCTATGAAATAAATTTTATTTCGTTTACCTTCTTCTACAATATCAATGAGTTCTCTATTATTGCCATGTTCTCCTATTGGGAATAGTGCATGTACTTTAGGACTCATTTCTCTGTGCTTAGCTTTTTCTGGTCTTCCAATTCTGGCTCCAATATACATGCCAACTTTGCGCATTATCTTGAAAATTGAGAGCTCGTTAATTAGATTCATAGAGTATTCTGCTAAATTGTTATCAGAAGTTTCTAACATACTGTTTGAAATTATGTCATTAACTAATTTTTGATCAAAAATTTTTTGATCAATAACTCTATTTGAGTTGATATCAAAATTTAGTCCAAGTGATTCAAATAGAGATAATCCATAATCATAATTAACTATAACTGTATCTTCTTTGAATTTATGAGGAACACATAGAATTTCTAATATTTTTTTAACTTCTGAATTAATTTGTACGTTTCTTATGAAAATCTCTTTATCAGTTATCTGAATATTATTTTTTATGAAATCTCTCAAAGTCATGATTTCATTAGGTTTTAAATCGTGCCAGTGGTAAGTAAATTTAGGTGCTATTGGTAAATTGTACTCTACACTAATTTTTTTAGCTTCTACGTAGCTTATATTGACTATCTCTTCCAATGTTTTCTGTATTCCTTTTGCTTTAAGTTCTTCAAGGTACCATTCTTCTACAAAGCCAGAAGGTACTAATGGATGATTTGTTTTTAAGAAATCTCCGTAAGTTACTAATATATCTCCAAGAAAAAGAATTTTTTCAACATTTTCTTTAATTTTTTCTGCTTCTTCACTCGAATCAACAATAATTACATCGCCGTTTTTTAGTTTAACAACAGGCCCGTGGATGGTTTCACAAGGAGTGATAACACAGCCTTTTCCTGGTCTTTCTATTTTCATTTGAGTACCTAATGCCAAAAATGATTCTGTCAGAATCATAGTTGCTGGATGAACTGCTTTACTCATCAATCCGGTATATCTAGTTCTTCCATACCTTAGTCTGAAACCGCCTTTTGCCATAGGAAAAGAAAAGATTGCTCTGCCTGCAACAACTTCTTCCATGAAAGTATGGTTTGGTAATATTTCAATTTTTGTTTGTTCTTTGTCTTTTTTTGATATCTTAATTATTTTTTCGAGCCAAACATCCCAGTCCAAAGAGAATTTTTTAGCTATTTTTAAAACCTTTGCACTTTTTTGTGCGATACCTTCACAAATTACCAATGCAACACCACTCCTTACTCTATTGGTAGAAATTTCAGCCAAATTTCTATAAACAGACACTTCCACTTCTTCTGTTGGATCTCCATCTATACAAATAGGGCAATTCCTTACAATTATTTTTATATCTTCTTCAGATGGTTTGTATTGCAGTCTTGCACACCTAGCATCGTATAATTCAATCTCTTCTACGTATCTTGCAATAAATGTCTCTGAGGGCCTAAAATTTCCTATCCCAAGTTTTCTTCTGGCAATGTCTGCAAAAACTACAGCTAAAGCCATTGCTGTTCCTCCAGCAGACCTTATAGGTCCAGAGAAATATATTGCACAATAAGTACTTTTATCAGAATTTTCTCTTATGGCAACTTTGGATATTCCTTCGGTTGGAGCGACTAGAACTCCTTCGGTTAAAATACAAACAGCTGTTCTTACTGCATATTCTAGTTTTTTTTCTTTGTCTTGAATATTCATTTCAAGAACTTTTTCCATTACGTGATAAGCTAATTCTTCTCTATTTGTGAAATTGTTTTCTAGTTCTCTTATAATATTTTGAATTCCTTTCAAACCGATTAAACCTTCGACTCTGCTTGCAATGTCAGAGCCTTCAGCTATTTCAATATCATCTTCAGGATCTAGTCTTTTTTTCCTACAATTTCTTGCTAACGATATTTGTTCGCTAAGTTTAGTTTTCATATTTAAAAAGTATTCATTTATTTCCATAGTTATCACTTAAGGTATAAAGTTCAATTAATTTTTGCAAAGGTGTTCAACTCCTTTAGACTATTGCTTTTAGGATTGTAAATAGGTACGATTCCTGGTGTAGGTACGTGCCCTAACTGTATCTGATAATCAGTTCGCTCTTGAAAAGTACCACTGTTAATCAATAAGCAATTTCTGTATATCATGTAACCGTTTTTATGTAAATGGCCAGTATGAAAAACTTGAGGTACTTTATCTATTACTAAATAGTCTTTTTTTTCAGGAACAATTAGATTTTCTCCATATATTGGACTCAAATGTCTTCTTTTTAGCAATTCTTGCATGCACAGAGTAGGGTCTTCATAATTAAGCCTTGGAATTCGTGCTATTATACCGTCCATGGAGGTGCCATGATAAATTAGATGTAAAATAGAATGTATCTTTACATAAACAGGATTTGACACATATATTATTGATGAAAGTGAATGTTTTTTGTTCAACCGTGGTTGAGGTTCCGCTCTTCTTACAGCGTCGTGATTTCCTGGAATTGCAATTATTTTAACCCATTCAGGAATACTTTTAGCTAATTCGTTGAATGTCTCATATTGCTTATCGATATCTTTTATTATTAATTCATTTTCTTGCTTTGGATATATCCCTATACCATCTACTATATCTCCTGCAATCACTAGATATGCCACTTTTTTACCTTCTTCTGACTTATTAAGCCAATCTATAAAGGTTTTGAAATTTTTTTCTAAGAATTTTTTACTTCCTACATGAATATCAGATAAGTATGCTATGTAGAAATTTTCTTCTATGGTTGATTCGTCTTTGTAAATCTGAATGTCAGGAAATTCAATATCTTTTACTAAGATCATTTCTCTAAAAACTCTACCGTGAATTAAAATAATATCATCGTGAATAACAAAAGGTAATCTATTTAAATCATCCTT
>JAVZJF010000107.1:0-4037 GCA_038870935.1 Candidatus Anstonellales archaeon
AGTTACACTAAAAGCAAGTAAATAAAGTAAAATTCTCGAACTAATTTTTAGTTGATGGGCAATTAGTAATGCAATACTTGTTCCTATAATGGCTATTGTATCATTTAAAAATAGTGCTGAACCAATAGCTGAAATTATAGAAAATAAGAGAAATAAAACAACAAAATTTTTTCTTCCATTAAGCAATCTTCCAGTATAACTAAACAATAATCCTGATTCTTCTAAAGCGAATCCAAAAATAAACATGGAAGCTAAAAATATTAGAACTTCAAAGTCAATTGCATGGAAAGCATCGGATATAGAAATTTGATTCGTAAGTATGTTTAAAATAGCTCCAAGGAGCATTATTTTCCATATTTCAATCTTTAAGAAATTTCTGAATGTTATTGTGATAAAGATACTTAGCACTATAAGTATCGATAATGGAATTTGATTTGGCAGGAACATAAAAGGTCATGATATAAGTTAATGATAATACCAAATCTTCTACTAAATAATTTTAAAATTCTTTTGATTTTTCAAATGTTCAATTTTACTACATTTAAACAAACATGAGTATTTGTTCTTTCAACTTCTTTCATTCCTAAAATGCCTTTTACTAAAGAAGAGAATTCTCTTCTATTTTTAGCAATAGCAATTACAATACTATCTGATTCACCTGTTACATCAAATACTGCTATTACGTTCTTATTTAATGCAATTCTTCTTTGCACATCTAATAAAGACCCGCTTCTCACTTTAATTTCAATTATTCCTATGTATTCAAAACCTAATTTTTCGTAATCCAAATTCACAGTGAAATTTTTTATTATTCCAGCATTAATTAATTTTTTTATTCTATTGCTTATTGTTGCAGGATGTGATTTCAAAGCTTTAGCTAATTCTCTACTAGATCTTCTTGAATTTATTCTTAATTCATTTACTAAATTAATGTCCAATTCGTCTATTTCTACATCTGTAATTAATTTTTCATTTTTTCTTTTCATAATTAAACATTTGTTCTAATAATTTATATTTTTTTGTTTTTTTGTTCAAATTTATTAAATAAATATTTTAAACTGTTTAATGTTTTTTTAAATATGTGATTATTATGGATAGCAAAATTAAAGAACTCGAAGGTATATCTTTTGGGAAAAATTGTTTGACTATTGATTTAATGGAAAAATATTTGAAAAAAGAAAGTTATGAAAAACTTTTAAGAGTCGTTTCAAAGAAAGAAGAATTAACTTTAGAATTGGCAAATGAAATTGCTGAAGTTATAAAAAAATGGGCATTAGAAAACGAAGCATATCATTATTGTCATTGGTTTCAGCCGTTAAATGGTTTAACTGCAGAGAAGCATGAGTCTTTTCTTGTCTATGGTTCAAAAGGTGATATAATATTAAACTTAAGAGGTAAAGATTTGATTAAAGGAGAGCCTGATGCTAGTTCTTTCCCTTCAGGAGGTGCAAGAGCAACTTATGAAGCAAGAGGTTATACAATTTATGATATAACGAGTCCAATATTCATTAAGTATGACAAACACGGGAAAACTGTTTGTATACCTACTGCATTTATTTCTTATCACGGAGATGCCTTAGATGAAAAAACTCCCTTGTTAAGAGCAAGAAAAGAATTGTCTAAAGCAATTAAACGTGCTCTTAAATTGCTAGATAATAAAGAATATGAAGGTGAAGCTAAAGTATTCTTAGGTCCAGAACAAGAATACTTCTTAGTTCCTCAAGAATACTATTTTTCTAGAGAGGATCTTTTGTTATGTGGAAGAACGCTTTTTGGTAACAGACCTAGTAAACACCAGCAAATGGAAGATCATTATTTTGGCTCTGTGAAAGATAGAGTTATTTCCTTTATGGAAGACCTTGACAGAGAGTTATGGAAGTTAGGTTTGCCTGCAAAAACAAGGCACAGTGAAGTAGCACCCTCTCAGTACGAAATAGCTTTACTTTATGAAGAGGCAAACATTGCAGTTGATCATAATTTAATTTTGATGGATTTATTAAAGTCTTTAGCTTTCAAACATGGTTTAGTTTGTTTGTTACACGAAAAGCCATTTGCAGGAATCAATGGGTCAGGCAAACATTTAAACTTCAGTATTTCTTCTCCAGATGGAACTAATTTGTTTGATCCTGGAGAATCTCTGCATGAAAATGAGAAATTTCTCTTTTTCTTAATTTCTATGATTACTGCTGCTGATAAGTATAATTCTTTGTTATTTGCCTCTGTTGCAAGTGCTGGCAATGAGCATAGATTAGGTGCAAATGAAGCTCCACCAGCAATAATCTCAGTTTATGTAGGTGATGAACTTTTGAGCATACTAGAGCATATTGAAAATAATGGAAAATTAAAGTCTTCATCAGAGAGGAAATTTATTGACACTGGCTTATTAACAATACCTAGATTACCTAAGGATGTGTCTGATAGAAATAGAACATCACCATTAGCATTTACAGGTAATAAATTTGAATTCAGAGCAGTTGGTTCAAGTGCAAATTGTGCTTTTCCTGCTACTGTGTTAATGGCTATTTTAACAGATTCGATAAATGAGATGTGTGATTTATTAGAAGAAAATTTGAAAGAGACTAAGGAATTAGATTCAGCTTTATTGAATACTTTTAAAGCTTTAATTCGGGCGCATAAAAGAGTTATTTTCAATGGCGATAATTATTCTGAGGAATGGAAAAAAGAAGCAGCGAAAAGAGGATTGAAAAATCATGTGAATGCATTAGATGCGTTGAAAGAATTAACAAGTGAAAGAGCAGTTAATTTATTTTCTAAATACTCTATACTATCTAAAGCAGAATTGCAATTTAAGTATAATGCATATGTAGAAAAATATGAAAAAACAATTATTTATGAAGCTAAAACATTGCTTGAAATGTCTAAAACAAGTATCTTGCCTGCTTTAATAAAATATCAAAATGAATTATTAGAAAATCTAGAGCTTAAATCTGTTAACAGAAGTATTGATAGACAATATGCTATACTCTCAACTTATTTACATGAATATTCTGAAAAGTTAAGTGACTTTTATGAAGAAATAACCAAACTAGCTATGCAATTAAGCTCATCTCATGATATTGATCAAATTAAATTACAAATGCTTAGGCTCAGAGATTTGATTAATTGGTTTGAGAATGAAGTGGATTCTTCATATTGGCCATATAACAAATATTTTGAAATATTGTTCAAGATACATTAACTATAAAGTCAAAGTTTGGAAACACCTGTGTTTTTAAATTTATGTTTATATTTGATGAATTTTATGAATCAAAATAATTCTCAAATTTCTTTAGTCGATGTCTATAGACAATCATTGGATCTATTGAATTCAGATAAAACAAATGCAGGACATTGCAAATGAAGAAAAAGAAATCAGTTAATTCATTTTAGAAATTTAGCGCTTTTGTACAGAATAAGTGAATTAGAAAAAATTTTATCAAATAACAGTTTTACTATTGATGAAAAGTTAATTAATTCTGTTCATGAGGAAGAATTAGTAGATAAAATTTTGTTTAACTTACGTGTTGCTGAAATAATTAGCTTGTTATTGAATTTGAAAGAATTTACGAAAGAATAATCAACCATAATTTCTTTTTGGACGATTTCTATAAGAAAGTAGGGTTAATCATTGCAGATGCTACTCTATTGTATTCTGATGATCTGCTTTAAAAGCTCATCTATCAATAACTGTTCCTTTGGCTATAAGTGTTCTAGGTTTAACTACGAATGTCTTTCAGATTTTCGGGCTTCCTATCTTTAATGGTATTTTTACTGGCGTTGGTATGACAATTGCTGCTAGAAATTTATTCGAACTAGCTACATTCTATTTTGTTAATTGGCGTGTTGATAATTCAATAAGAAGAATCAATCAAGAAATCTCAAACATCTTGGGAAAAGAAATATCAATACGTGAACTAGGTAAACTAAGCTTGGATAGTGGTAAAGAAAATGATGTTTTTTCTTTAATTGGTGATACCAAAGTACATGATTTTAACGCGTACCTATTACTTAGAGAAGACCCTGTTTTAAGATATATA
>JAVZJF010000108.1:0-4015 GCA_038870935.1 Candidatus Anstonellales archaeon
AAATAAACTTCAAAATCTTTTCTATCTCCCGGCATCAAAATCTTTTCATTACTCCATGTTGTGAAAATGCTTTTATAATTGTTAATTATATCAAGCCTAACTCTAGCTCTGTAAGCTACACTGCCTGTATTATAAAATTCTAAATAGAATCTCATAAGATCTTTAGACGGATCGCAAGAAAAATAGACCGTATTTCCTTCAAGATTTTTAGAAACATCAACTTCAATTAAAGTTGCTCTTGATATAGAAAAAAGAAACAAAAATAAAAAGACTAAAAATATTATAATTTTACTATTTCCAAAGGTTGTGTAAAAAATCATATTTCGGTCTCTGCACCACAACATCTATCTCACCAGAATAATTGCCAATTTCTACTTTTTCAGCATAAAAGTTGACTTCTACCGTAATAGTTTCGTTTGGTTTTAAGATGAAATTGTTTTTTGTAAAATTAACAAAAGATGAAATATTACCATAAACTTTTAATAGAATTTTGGCATTTTTATCTTTCAAATTTGTTAGTTCAATAAATCTTGTGACAAAATTTTGACCAGGAGGAACAATCCCGAAATTTAAGTTCCAAGGATCAATAACGAATCCCAAGGTTAATTTTTCTTGATTTAGTGTGTTGGGCAAAACTTGTGCACTAGTTGGATATCTTGTTATTTCGTATGTGAAGAGCAAATCAGAATGTTTTTCAAAAGTTCTGTTTTCAATTAAGCCTCTTGGTTGATAGGGGAAATTAGTTAGCAAGATGAGTAATATTAGCAAAATTGAAATAAATAATAGCAGAGTTTTCTTCTTCATTTATACCACTTGTATATCAAAATTGCTATTAATACTATTAAAATAATTATTACTATCCATAATGGAAATTCAATAGGTTTTTCTATAGGCGGGACAAATTTTACTACTAGAGTTGAATTTTTAGATGTTGAGCCTGTTGTATAGCTCACCGTTGTGACAACTAAAAATTCTCCAGATGAAACTTTATCTGAAGGCAGAAATGTTTTAAGGACAGCAATTTCCCCAGGTTTAACAAGTTGAGTTGGTGAGATTGTATTTTCTATTAGCTCACCATTTCTAAAAATGCTTTGTAGAGATCTTGCAGAAATTGTAACTGTTCCTGTATTCTTGAAATATGTATTTATTCCTAGCCTGCCACCAGAATATTTTTCTGGAGTCACATCAAGGATTATACCCTCTCTTTTACTTTCTCCCGGTAACTTGAACAAAATTGTAACAGATGTTATAGCCACAACTCTTGCTCCGGCTTGACCAAGTGCTTCGGACGGTACATAGGGAGAGGGTTTTATCTTGAGTAAATGATATCCCGGCTCTGCTTGTTTAGGTATATTTAATAAAAAACTAATTTCCTTCCATCCCCTTATTTCCCCTCCTTTGGTTTTTAAAGTTTCATTACTCGGCTTAAGCTCTATAGGGTTTGATAAGAATTCTGCCCAGCTAGCCACTTCTTCTTCCGAATAATTGAAAATAAGCTGATTATATTGATCTCTGGAGAAAAAGTCTAAATTACCATTTTCAGCTTCAATATAAACTAGCAAAGGTTCAGCAGAAGGAGTAACAAGGAAAAATTTCACTAAATTTGTTGAACCAGCTTCTATTTCACCTAAATCTACTATAGGAGGAGAAACACCGACAGTGAATTCTGCAGCCAAAACTGAAGGTATTAGAAATAGCAAGATTGTGAAGCTTATAATTAAATCAAATCGCATATTTAAACTATTTATTTAAATTTAAAATAAGTGTGTATGGAAGAAAAAAGACTATTAAAAGCAAAAAATTTGAAGATTATTGACCATTTAGGTACTTACTATGCTACTTTTGATGGTAGTAAAATGTGGAAGATGGAAAAGTGGCTTGTTAGACTTATTATGATGTGTGATGGTAAAAAAACTTTTGATCAGATAGCGGAGGAAGTGGCAAAGTTATCTGGCATTTCAAAAGAAGAGGTTAAAATAGGCTTGACTCCTGTTCTAGAGGAATTAGAAAGGGAAGGTTTCATAGTTTACATTTAATATTTTTTCAGCTTGAAGAGTCTATAAGCTCCAATTTTCCTTTCAGTGATTTTCCCTTCACCTAAGAGCTCGTGAAGGTAAATAGTTGTTTTAAATCTATTTATATTACCGAGCCTTGAAATCTCTTGAATTGTTAGACCTCTTGGCTCTTTTCCAAGAATTTCAAGAATTTTTTGTTTAAAATCTACCATATTTAATATTTTTGTTTAAATGTATTTATTAACTTAGTATTTAAAACTTATGCTGCTATAATTTTTATCATTAATTTTTTCTTTATAGAATAAATTTAATTTGTAAACTGTTTGAAGCATCAAGTTTAAATAATAGTATTAATAAAATTATTAAATATGAGAATTTACAGTAATGTTAAAATAAAAAAACCCGAGCTTATGATTCTTACAGCAATTCTATTTAGTTTAGCGATATATTCATCGATAGTATTAGCGGCAGAAGATACAGTTACCGTTGATGTGAGTGTAGCAAGTGTTGCACAGATATCAGTAATACCGGAGACTCTCACTTGGTCAAATATTAATCCAGGGACTGCGGGAACGACACAATCTTTAAACATAAAAAATACTGGTTCTGTGAATGTAACTAACATTTATGCTTATGTTGATACTTTGACAGATGAGACAACAAGACCTTATGGTACTGGAGACCCAGCTAAGTATGCAGCAGGTGGTGTGATTGTTTTAAGGAACAAAACAGATTCTACCTACTATTTTGCAGGAAGACTGGAATGGAACTGGACAGAAGATGTGGGAAATAAAGATCTTTCAGCCATATCCTCTCCAGTAGCATGGGGTTTCTTCAAAAACACTAGCTATGAATATTTCTGGGCCTTGGGGAATGGAACTAATGGCTATTGCAACAATACGGGAGCACAATTCGCTATAGAAGACGATCCTGACAATGGAACGCAAGCAACGAGAACACCTCTAACAACTGGCATACACCTTAATGGAGGAGATACCAATTGGGGGTATTTCAATATTACTAGGGCTAGTGCTCCATTATACCAGAGCTGTGTGGCAGCTTACTACGACTGTACAAAAATTTACATCTATCATTATGATAAAAGATCTGGCTTTGGTAGTTGTAGCAATGCCATGTACATCCAATCTACAAACCTAGTACCAGGTGAGACACACACATTAACACTAAATGTTTATATACCACAAGGAATTCCAGCCGGTAATCTTAACACAGCAACACTGACAGTGGTAGCAAGTTAGGTTCTTATTTTATTTTTTCTTTTATTTTTTCCAAAATTTCTTTTTCTTTAACAGTTTCTAAATATTTTTCTTTTAAATTGAAGAGTCTATAAGCTCCAATTTTCCTTTCAGTGATTTTCCCTTCACCTAAGAGCTCGTGAAGGTAAATAGTAGCAGTAATCCTACTCATACCAGTAAGTCTGGAAATCTCTTGAATGGTCAAACCATCTGGGTGTTCTTTCAAGGCATTTACTATAAGCTCTTTTTTGTCTTTTTTCACATACTTATATTGGTTTTTCATCGATTAATATTTAATGCTAATATTTAAATATAATAGTTAATAATAATATATAAGATGAAATGATTAAAAAAACCTTGTTTTTCATAATTTTGTTGTTTTTTTCTTTAGCATTTTCACTTCCTATGTTAGTACAAAGTGTTGATGATACGGCAACAATTAACGTTGCAATACAGGCCGTTGCAAAGATTACTGTTTTACCTCAAACACTTTCTTGGGCAAATGTACAGCCTGGGTATGTGGGTGGTATCAAGCTATTAGACATCATCAACACAGGCTCTTTGAACGTCACTCATATTTATGCCTATGTTGACACACTTGATGATGAAACAGAAAGGCCTTATGGTTCTGCCAATGCAACAAAATATGCAGCAGGTGGTGTGATTGTTTTAAGGAACAAAACAGATTCTACCTACTATTTTGCAGGAAGACTGGAATGGAACTGGACAGAAGATGTGGGAAAT
>JAVZJF010000109.1:0-2855 GCA_038870935.1 Candidatus Anstonellales archaeon
TCATTACAATCCTCATTTAGAAATGGATATAAAAACTAAAGTAGTATTAAATACGAGTGTGTGGGTTGAATTCAAATCTGGGAAGATTAGTGTTTATAATATATATAGCAATAAAACAGGTACTTTAAAATATGGATAATTTTATATTGAGGAACATGTATGAGAATCAAAGATATAATGAGAAAAGATTTTCTTAAATTAACTGCAGACACTTCAATTGAACAAGCAATTAGATTATTATTAAAATGGAATGTTTCTTCTTCGCCTGTATTTGAAGATGGTGACTTTATAGGTATCGTTAGTTTGAAAACAATTGTAGACAAATATATCGATTATATTAACAAAAAAAAGAACTTAGATGAGTTTATGATATTGGCTGTAAGTGAATTGGTAAAAAAGCCAACATTAGTATTAGATGAAAATCAAGAGCTTAACCATAATTTAGTAAAAAAAATTGCTTATTCAGATACGTGTATACCTGTAATATCAAACAAGAAAGTTATTGGATTATTAAGAGATAAAGATATGTTGCTGTATTTAACTACAGAACTTGCTCTGATGAAATCTAAAAATCAAAATAATTCTATCACAAAAGAAACTAATATTCAAAAAAGACTAGAAGAGCTAATAAGTCAAAACTCTAACTCAACTATGTCTTTAACACTTACTACGGCAGATAAAATTTTGCAGATTGTTAAAACTGAAAATTTTTGTACAGCTAAAGAACTGGCAAAAAGATTAAATGTTTCAGAGAGTAGCATCGAGAAAATATCTCTAGCTCTTGAAAAACATAAATTAATTGAATTAGAATATGATTTACTTGGGAATATGATAATAAAAAGAAAAGAGGATTAACCATGAAGAAAAAACCTGAAACAAAAAAAATTTCTAAGAAGAAAAAAATTAACAAAAAGATTTCATTTAATTTCAAAAAACCAAAGCTAACACATAAAGAGCATATCTTAGAAAATGTAAATAATACTAACGTAGTTGAAAAAGAAATTAGCAAAGAAATATTGCACCACAGTGAAATTATTAGTGACTTTGAAATAGGAAAACCATACAAAATAGTTTATGGACAATTAACTGCAAATGTTACTATTAAAAAGATGCACGGAGACCATGTGTTCACTTATTTCCTTGAACCTCCTTTGTTTGATGCAGGAACAAACGCTATTATAGAAGAGGTAAAAACAAGTCTGCTTAAACAAGTTAATATCTCTACACAAGAAGCATTAAACATTAAGTTGGCTGATCAATTAAGAGAGAAATTCATGCAATTAGGCAAGGAATTACTAAGGCAACAATTACCTGAAGTAGATGAAACTAAAATTGATGTTATTGCAAGAGTAATTACAAATCAAATGTTAGGGTTAGGAGATATTGAATACCTATTAAGGGATAATTATATTGAGGAAATTTGTATAAACGGTCCTAATATGCCAATTTGGGTTTATCATAGAAAAATAGGATGGGTTAAGACAAATATGGAAATTGCAAATGATAACATGATTTGGAATTTAGCTGCATCAATTGCAAGAGGAGTAGGTAGGCAAATAAACAACAATCAACCCATATTAGATGCTTATTTATCTACAGGAGATAGAGTAAATGCAACTCTGTTTCCAATATCATACTTTGGAAATACGATTACAATAAGAAAATTTGCAAGAAAGCCTTGGACAATAACAGATTATATATTATCAAAAACTATATCAATAGATGCTGCTGCTCTATTATGGGAAGCAATTCAATATGAAACCAACATTATTGTATCTGGAGGAACAGGAGCGGGAAAAACTTCTCTTTTAAACGTGCTAACTATGTTCATACCACCAAACCAAAGAGTAGTTAGCATAGAGCAAACAAGAGAAATAAATTTGCCTTCGTATATTCAATGGGTCCCTTTGGTTGTAAGAGAAGCAACGAGTGAAGGTACTGGAAAAGTATCTATGCTTGATTTGATGGTCAATTCACTAAGAATGAGACCTGATAGGATAATAGTAGGAGAGATTAGAAGAGCTGAAGAAGCAGAAGTATTGTTTGAAGCAATGCATACAGGCCATAGTGTTTATGCCACATTGCATGCAGAAACTGTAGATGAAACAATTAGGCGATTACACAATCCTCCTATTAATATTCCACCAATGCTTTTACAATCATTGCATTTAATTGTAGCAATGTACAGAGACAGAAGAAGAAATGTAAGAAGAACTTTTGAGATAGGCGAAGTTATTCCATCAGAGGAAAAAGGAGTTTATGCAAACGTAATTTATAGATGGAGGCCTAATAGAGATGAACTTTTACCTTTTGAACAAATCATAAGATTTAACGATATCATTAAGATGTATGCAAATATAGATGATGACGGCATAAAAAATGACTTAGAAGAAAAGAAAATTATACTTGAATGGATTTCCAAAAATAATATAAACAATATTGAAGATGTTGGGAATATCATTTCATTGTATTATGATGACAAAGAGGAATTGATGAAGATGATAAAACTAAACAAAGTTCCTCATCCAAAACAAGAATAATTAGAGGATCATTATGTATAAAATTAAGTATGCACCTTTATTGTTCACAGAATATAAAAAAATGAAAAATATTTTGAAATTCTTCTATCCATTAGCAAATGCAACTATAATATTGCCTTTATTCTATAATTCTGCCATAACACTAAAAAAAATTAAAGCAGATATTCATCCAAGAGATTATATTGCAGGTGTTTGGTTAACTTTTTTCTTTTATACATTTTTTGCTTTTGCTTTTTTGTTTCTTATTTCACTTAGAAGAGAAGAATTATTTGAGATAAATTACCTTCTGACTATTTTTTCTTTATCCGTCATATT
>JAVZJF010000110.1:0-4011 GCA_038870935.1 Candidatus Anstonellales archaeon
CTAGTAAAAATGGTAAGAGAAGGAGTACCGGTAGAAAAAGCAATGGAATACCTACCATACATGAGTGAAGAAACAATAAGCCTACACGAAGCAAACCTAACATGCCTAGAAAAAGCACTAAAGGCATTAGATAAAAGCGTAAATGCACTAAAACTTTCCCAAGAACTTATAAATAGGATAATAGAAGAAAGTGGAGAAAAATGGATCATAAGAACACACCTAACAGAACTAAAAGACCAAATAAATAACCTAACAAACCAAACTATAAAAATAAAAAACAAAAGCAAGAAGGTTTTATCAAAAAAAGTAGAAAGAAAATGGTAAATTAACATTCCATGTCAGAATATAAAAAAATTAATATACCCAAAAAATAATAGTAAACAAGAAATAATATGACTCAAGAGCCAAAGAAGATTGAGAGAAGATCGTTTCTCAATTATGCGATAGCCATTATAGCAACAGGAGTGGTTGTTGGAACAGCCACTTACTTTGCAGTGCCCAAAGGAGTAGAAACAGTAACTGCTCCAGGAGGCGTTACGACTTTTACTAAAACAGTAACAGTTTCAGAAGGCACCGGTACCACAACACCCTTCATGTTATCTCCATTTGATATAAGGACAAATGAGGCAGAATGGGTAGATACAAAGATATTTAGGAAGGATCCTCCTTGGATAATAGGAATATGCACAGCGCACAGAGCTCCTTCGTGGATGGCTATTTGGTTAAAAGAAATCGAAGCAGAAATAGAAGGTTTGAAAAATTCTGAACCAGGACTAAATTTAGTTGAGAAAGTAATTTCAGTAGATTCTGCAAGTGATGTCTCAAAAGAAGTGGGGAATATGAGAGACCTCGTCGCCGCTGGGGCTGATGCAATTATATTAGATCCCGTCGATCCAAAAGGTTCAGCGCCTATTGTTGAAGAAGTAGTAAGCAAAGGAATACCCGTAATTCTTCCGAAAAATTATTGTGAAACAAATAAGTATACAGCTTACTCAAATAATGATGAAGTACAGTTTGGGTATACCACTGCAAAATGGCTTGCAGAAAAATTAGGTGGAAAAGGGAACATACTCGTTTTTAGAGGAATTCCTGGGTATGGTGTAGATTTACAACGTTGGGCAGGTGCCGAATTAGTTTTTAATCAATATCCAAATATTAAAATACTTGCTTCAGAATATGGCCAATGGGACTATACTACTGCAAAAAAGCTTGCTGCTGATATGTTAGCTGCACATCCGAAATTTGATGGAATATGGAGTATGGGTGGCCAAATGTCTGCTGCAATGGTCGATGCCATGCTAGAAGCAGGTTATGATGTAAGTAAATATCCACATGCAGGTGAAGATTATAATGGCTTTTGCAAACAAATTATTAAATATAATATCCCAGCATGCATGTCATGCAAACCTGTATGGGAAGGAAGGATTGGAGTACGTAATGCATTTGATGCTCTAAGAGGTTTGCCAATAAGAAAAAATAATGTCTTCCCTTCACCATTCTTTTCAGCAGAAGATGCAAAGAAGATAGTAAGATCAGATTTGCCTGACCAAGTTTGGGTTAGTACCACATTGCCAGATCAAGTTCTAAAACAGATGTTTGCTTAAAACCTTCCTTTATTTTTTTGACCTTTTATGAGTAAAAAAAATAATATTATACTAAAGGTTGAAAATCTATCTAAACGTTTTCCAGGTACAATTGCAGTAGACCGTGTAAATTTAGCTTTTGAAGAAGGTAGAATTTATGGTATAGTTGGAGAAAATGGTGCAGGAAAATCTACCTTTATAAAATTGTTAACTGGTATCGAGAAACCTACAGAGGGAAAAATTTTTATAAAAGATAAAGAAGTTAATATACGTAATCCAAAAGATAGTGGAGAGAAATATGGTATATATGCTGTTTTTCAAGAAGATGTAGCTATTCCTCTTTTATCTGTTGCAGAAAATATTTTTTTAGGAAAAGAAAATATATTTTATAAGAATGGTTTGATTTCGTTCTCACTTCTTTATAAAACTTCAGAGGAAGTTATTAAAAAATTAAATCTAGATCTAGATGTTAAAAAATCTGTTCAGTCATTAAGTTTATCTGAAAGGAAATTATTAAGTATTGCTAAGGCACTTTATAACAACCCTAAAATATTAATATTAGATGAAGCAACTGCCCCTCTTTCAAAAAATGAAGTTAATAATGTATTTAGAATCTTAAAAGAGTATAAGCAAAAAGGAACTACAATACTATTTATTTCTCATAGGTTGATGGAAGTATTAGAAATAAGTGATATAATCATAGTTATGAAGGATGGGAAAGTTGTAGCTGAAATGGAAAATATAAATTTAACTCCAGAACAAGTAGTAGAAAAGATGATCGGCACTAAAATAGAACTAGTTTTCCCAGAAAAGGCTATAAAAGTGGGCGATCCTATTTTGTCTGTTAGAAATCTTAAACTAAAACATCTTCTGAATAATATAAATTTTGATCTTCATAGAGGCGAAATTGTTGCATTAGCAGGTTTAAGAGGCCAAGGGCAGGAGAAATTATTAGAAGCTATTTATGGACTAGAAAAGTTAGATAATGGTGAAATTTATTTAAGTGGAAAGAAATTAGAAATTAAAAATCCATTAGATGCTATAAAATATGGTATAATTTATATTTCAGATAAAAGAGATTATGAAGAACTTTGGCCTTCTCTCTCAGTAATCAAAAATATGTCAATGGCATCTTTAGACAAAGTAAGCAAATTTGGCTTTATAAAATTTAAAAAAGAAAGGCAAGCTGCAGAAAATATGGTTAATTTCCTTAATATCCGTGTTCCTTCTTTAGATGGTGATGTCATGTATTTGAGTGGAGGAAATAAACAAAAAGTTGCTTTATCTAAATGGCTATTAAAGGATGGAAAAGTTATGCTCTTAAATAAGCCAACTGACGGAATAGATGTAGCTACTAAGATGGAAATATATCACATTTTAAGAAGATTAGCAAATCAAGGGAAAGCTATTCTAACTTTTCTTTCCGAACTCCCAGAAGTCTTAAACTTACCAGATAGAATACTTGTCTTAAGAGAAGGTACAATTGTTAAAGAATTTAAAGGACAAGTTTCTGAAAAAGAGTTATTGATGAGCTATTATGAGAAGCAATAAAATGAAATTAAAAAGGAAAAAATTAAATGAATTTGTCAAGGAATATATTGTCTATATCATTTTAATCATCATTTGGATAATGGCTACCATATTAGTGAAAAACTTCTTTACATTGTATAATTTAATAACATTGTTTATAGTTTCTGCAGGTATTATAATTGTTTCGTTAGGACAAAACATTGTAATATTAACTGGAGGTATAGATCTTTCTGTTGGTTCAATAATAAGTTTAGCGACTGCCTTGGCATCAATACTTATGAGCTTTAATCTACCTTTGGCCATACTTTTAACTTTAGGTTCTGGTTTCATTCTGGGCTTATTCAATGGTATTTTCATAGCAAAATTGGATATTGAACCATTTATCGTAACATTGGCATCTATGGGTATCGCAGCTGGATTAGCACTATATTTGAGACCAGCACCAGGAGGGTATATTTCACCAGATTTTATAAAATTGATTTTCTATAATATAAAAGTTTTTGGTACAGAGTTTCCAATAGTATGCTTCTTAATTATAATTTTAACAACTATAGTTGGAGAAATAATATTAATGAGAACAAATATTGGTAGAATGATTTATGCCATAGGTGGAAATGAAACATTTGCTCGCTTTATGGGTGTACCCGTAGATAAAATTAAAATTATAGTCTATTCTGTAAGTGGATTTACAGCTGCTCTTACCGGTCTTTATCTTGCAGCTTTATCGCAAGTAGGAAGCCCTTTTATTGGTGACCCTTATACATTATATTCTATAATAGCTGTAACCCTTGGTGGAACATCTATAAGTGGTGGTTCTGGAAGGTACATAAATACTGTTGGAGCAGTTTTTATTATAGCATCACTTGAAAGATTAATAAACCAATTAGGAATTTTTGGA
>JAVZJF010000111.1:0-4007 GCA_038870935.1 Candidatus Anstonellales archaeon
TAGAAAAAAACCTTAGTAGTGATAAAAAATTGATAGTGATTGCTTCTAACCCATTTGTTTATCTCTTTGTAAAAGCTATTTCAAATGACAAAGTTGAAATAAAATTGCTTGAATCCTCACATGAAGTACATGAGCAAGTTCTGAGTCCAAAAGATTACGAAGAAATTGAAAAAGCTGATTTAATTTTTTATTATAGTCCTATAATAGAACCTGAGCTCGAAAAAATAAAAAGTGCTTCTAACACCAAAAGTAAATTTATTGCTCTAGAACCAGAAGAAGAAATAACTCACGAAGATAATAGCAATGCAGATATACATAAGTGGTTAGTCGTAAACAATGTAAAAAAATATATTACTTTAATCAAGGAAAAATTGGTTGAGAATGACCAAAGAAATAAAGATCTCTATATAAATAATTCTGAATCTGCATATAAAGCATTAGATGATTTAGAGTCATTAATTCATATTAAACTTAAGAATTGTTCAAAAAGGCAAATATTAACTAGTCATAAATATCTTGAAAATTTTTGCAAAGAATACAATTGTACTAATTATTATGTTTTAGGAATGCATTCTCATGAATCCGAAGTAACTCCACAGAGTTATAATCAGCTTTTGGCATTAGTAAAAAGTGAGAACATCAAAAATATGGTAATTGATTCTTCAGATAATTCATCTTTGATTAATAACTTCGTTAAAGAAGCAAATCTAAATGTCAAACATATAAATACTTTTCATTCATCAAATATTTTGACAACAGTATGTAAAGATTTGTCAGCTATCGATTGTTATATTTCTATAATGAAAAACAATATTGATGTAATCGCAGAGTTGATGCAATGTAGTGAACAAGGACGAGTATCATGACAAACATAAGTAATCTAACCAATTTTGATAAATTAGGAAATCCAACATGCGAAAAATGTTGCCCAGAGTTTGAAAATTCTATAGCTGTTACTAAAGAATATCTTAAGTCAGATGAAAAAGTAATTGAAGTAGAAGATTTGTTTTTTTCATATGATGAGAAAAACATAATCTTTGCTAATCTAAAATTTACGATAAAAAGAGGGGATTTTGTTTTGATTTATGGGCCTAATGGAACAGGCAAAACAACGCTATTAAGAATATTATTGGGATTTCTAATACCTCAAAAAGGTAATATTAAAATTTTTGGAATGGATTCAAGAGATTTAAATAAAAATAATAGGTTATTATCAAAGATTTCTTACCTGCATCAAAGAATAGTAGATAAAGAAGATAATTTACCTTTATCAGTTATGGATGTCGTATTATCTGGTTATTTATCAAACTCAAAAAATTTAATTTTTAGATATTCAATAGAAATGTATCAAAACGCTGAGCACTTATTAAAGCATTTTTCATTATATGAATTAAAGGATGAAAAAATAACTAATTTATCTATTGGTCAAAGACAAAGAGTTTTTTTAGCTAAAGCATTAATTTCTAATCCAGATCTTTTAATATTAGATGAGCCTACTGTTGGAATTGATAAAGAATCTAATGAAGCTTTTTATAATTATTTAAAGCATCTTAATGAAGTTCATAAAATAACCATATTATTAGTTAGTCATGATTTTTCTCAAGCAATAAACTTTGTTAACAAAGTACTTTATTTAGGAAATAAATGCATTTTTCTTAAACCTAAAGAAGAAGCTATTGATTGTTTGAGAAATCTTCAAGTTTGACAAAATTTGTTCTATAGAGTGATTTTATGATTGCAGAAATATTAAATGTGCTTTCCTATTCTTTTATGCAAAGAGCATTATTTGCAAGTTTATTAATAGCTATTCCATCTGCATTACTTGGTTTTTTTATTTTTATGAAAAAAATTTCTATGATAGGAGATGGAATAGCCCATATATCATTACTTGGTATAGTTCTTGGCATTATAACAAAGTTTAATCATATTATTTCTGCAGTCACAGTTTCAAGTGTAGTTACATTTTTAATAGAGTATTTACGTATGAAAAAAATTTTGAGAAGTGACGTATCATTAGCTATATTGTTTGTTTTTTCACTTTCTTTAGTGGGAATTCTAATTGCTAAATTTAAATTATATAGCACAGACCTTTTTGGTTTATTTTTTGGTTCAATACTAGGAATACCTGAGGAAGATTTGGTAATTATGTTAGTTTTATCAGTAATTTCTACGATTACAATATTATTGTTCAGATATTATTTCTTTTTCATTGCCTATGATGAGGAAAGTGCATTTGCTTCAGGCATTAATATAAAGATTTACAACTATTTATTCGCAATACTATTAGGTATAGTAATTGCTTTTAGTATAAAAATTGCTGGCGTTCTCTTAATTACAGCTTTACTTATCATTCCTTCCTTAATTTCCTCAAATATTTCAAACAAATTTGACAAAGGAATCATATTATCTGTGCTAATATCTTCTTTTTCATGTGTTATTGGAGTTATATTGGCTTATCTATTTGACATACCTGTAGGTGCATCTATTACAATTCTTCTTATTTTGGCTTTAGTCATAAGCCATTTTCAACAGTCTTTAAAAGTCTTTTTTAATAAAATTCATATGCTTAAAGTAGGGGGTTAAAGAATATGTTTACTTCCATACAGTTATGGTTTAATCGAGAAATTGTAAAAAATCTTATTTTTGTATTTTTGTTCTTTGTTTTTGCATTGATATCTTTTAATGTCAATTTGTCGCATATAAGAGTTTTTGGAGATAGTACTTCAAATGCGCCGAAAACATTTACATTATTTCAGTTTATTGGTCCTACAGCAGGAGCTTTTTTATCAACTTCGTATGGATTGGTTGTAGTATTTATTGCTCAACTAACAGATTTTATTATTAAAGGCAAAGAGTTTTCAATAGCAAGCATATTATTTTTATTTCCTGCCTTAGGGGCAGTGTATTTCTTCTCAGCCTATGCTAAGAAAAAAGCCATGAACGATATATTAACTTATTTAATTCCAATAGCTGCAATTTCATTATTTGCAATTCATCCTGTAGGTAGAGATGCATTATTGTATACAAGTTTTTGGTTAATCCCAATTATAGTTAAGTTTTTGCCAAAGAATCTATTCTTAAGGTCATTAGGAGCTACATTTACTACACATGCAATAGGTTCTACAATATGGTTATATCTTTTTGAGACAAGTTCTGCTTTTTGGTTAGCGTTGATACCGATTGTAATAGTTGAAAGAATAACTTTTGCTTTAGGAATATCAGTTACATTCATAGTTTTTAATACAATACTTAATCTTGTCTCTACTAAAATAATTGACATTTCAAAACATATAAACATAGAGAAAGAATATGCTCTAAGAATAGTTTAACAATATTCAAATCATTATTGGAAAAAAACTTACGTTTATCTTTTATTTTTTTGTATTTCTTTTTTTATTGTGGTCAGATACTATAAATATCCTTTCTTAGTTAAGTTATTAGACATTGGAATAAACATTAACGATCAAATATTTGAAAAAGCTTATTTAAAATTACAATTACTTTTTTTCAACAAAAGAATTCTAAAGGATGAGATATTTAAAGATGAAAATTACGTTGGACTTGAACTTGAAAAAGAAATCATAGCTGAATTTGCAATTTCTAAATTGATTTTATCATTTCTTGATTCTGGTAAATGGAACAGATTTTCAGTCTATGAATCAAAAAAAGCAAAAAATTATTTAGAACAAGAGCAAAATCGTGATGAAATCTTTCAAATTCTATGTAATGCTTTTAATATTCATTACGAGAGCATAAATAATCTTACTTTCAAAAATGAATCAAAAAAGCAATACAAATATTGTATAAATTTTATTGATTATATAAAGAATGCCCCACTTGAAATAGAATATGCATTAGGAAACAAGACTTTATATAAAGGTAAAGTTTATCTTACAGAATATGAATTTATAAGATTTTTAGAATCTGCAATAAAAATCTATATCTATGAATCCATAGCAAATTTATCAAAGAAATTAATTCATCAAAATAATGAAGAAGAATTAATA
>JAVZJF010000112.1:0-3917 GCA_038870935.1 Candidatus Anstonellales archaeon
GAAATGAAAAACAAAACATCAGAAAAATGAAGTTATTGATTTAACAACTCTTTATGTAAACCAAGTTTAACAAACGCTAACAATATTATTTCTTATGTGATGCACCAATCTTATAGAAATTGCTATTAAAAACAGAAAAACATTTTTCATAAAATCAAACCTTTTGATATCTTTAATAAATCAAAAATATTAAATTGAAAATTTTTTAAGAATTGGATTTTTTACTTGACAAAAAAATTTTTTTTATATAAAATTTTTTAAAAGGAGGTAAAAATGGAACAAATTATTTTAAAAACTCAGGCTTTAGTTAGGTCCTATTTAAAACGGAAAAGACAAGGCGCAGCGGTTCTTGAAACGGTTCTTTTGATTATAGTTGCAATTGTTATCATTGGAGTTATCATAGTTGCATTTGTAGGCAAAGATACCCAAGGAGGTCTATTGAAAGAAATAAGCGACGCAATAAGTAAAATATTAAAGTTGAATCCGATACAATAGTCAAATCAGTAATTTAAATAAGTTGTTCCTAAAACTATACTTTTAGGCACATGAGAGATACAAGTAAAGGTTCTGCGACTTTGGAGTTTGTCTTTGGAATGACTTTTGTATTAATTGCTTTCCTGGTTATCTGTTCTTTATTAATTTTCAACATGATACGGATTAGTGAAGCTTATCAAGTTTACAGAGTTTCAAGAGTTTCATCGGTAATCGGATGGGAAAACACAGTAAATATAAGAGATAAATACGACCTTTATTCGCTTGAAAATTACGGTGATAACTTTCTTTCAGAATCAAGATACGGTGATCTAATAGGAAACTCTCTTGAATCATCTTTTAATATAAGCATTCTTAAGAGTTATATAGAGCCTATTCAGGAGTCTACTATCCCAGAATCTTTGTATAATGCCATATCCAATATTTTCGGAAAAGAGAAAGCCGATTCTTTGAAGTCAGCGTGGCCAGACATTTATGAATTTTTAAATCAAGAAAAGTGGAATATTCCTACTTTTATGCCTGAAGACCTGAAAAACCAAATATCAAAAAAATACGGAGAGGAAACTGCTGAGTTTTTAGACAGTATATGGGAAACATACATATCGAAGTACTTGACTTCATTAAACGAAAGTCTTGATTTAATTTTTGTAAAATTAAAGGAATTTAATTTCTTTCCAAATCAAAAAGGAGCGGAAGCTACAATTCATCCAACTTTACTCTTAATTAAATATAACATTCCTGTTATAAAGTCAATATTTCAAAACTCTTACGATTTTTTTTATTGGCAATGTCCTGGAAGACCGATAGAATATGAGGATAAGAATTTTGAGGATTTAACAAAATGAATTCTAAAAATAACTATAAACTACAATATTTGTTTATCCCAAGAAAAGCGCAAATAACTATATCCTTGCTTTTAATTTTTACAATAGTTTTTTCTCTTTTCGGATTTGGAATTTACTTATCAAGGGAGATGATATCATCGGTTGATTTTAGAAATGCAGTTGATGCTGCTGCATTTACAGCTGGTTCAGATTTGTCAAAAGCAATTAACCTTTACATAACTATTGTTGGAATTAGGCTAGTTATTTTTGGTGTTTCAGTGGTATTGTTTATTGTTTCACTTTTCGTTCCGCAAGTATTTAATATTTGCCGTGACATAATTAATAAATTGAGAGATGCAGGACATAGCCTGGAGTATGCCTCTAGATATATTCCGGTTCTTTACACGGGCATCGCAATAGTCGATACAGTAACTGCGTTTAACAAAAATTTATTATTGAACGGAGAAAGCACAAGCGATGCACACATAATAGTAATTCCTACAGCATTAATTGAGAAACTGCTTGATACAAAGGTAGACTTAACCTCAAAAAACTTGTTTCCAATAGAAACGAATTACGACAAAACACCTAGTGCTGAAGATGTAGCATCGACCTTTGAATTTTTGACCAAGGGATTTACTATTTTTGCTTACAGAAAGAGAACTACTATAGAAAAGTTGGAAGAAAAAATTTCAAAAGCATTAAATGAAACAAACAAGAATAAGCCAAATTTTTTAGACGATACTGATTTCTTGTTAATCGAAACTTATCCAATAAGAAGGAGCAATACCGGAGTTAGTTTAGGTGATGCAATTAATATAAGCAATGTCTTAGTGAATATAGAAAACGGATTTTTAAGAGAATCACAAGACGAGGAAACGAAAGCCACCAAACAGGAAGTAAAAGAAATACAATGTAAATATTACTATGGTGGGTTAAATACTTTTTTAGAAAATTTAAAGAACGGAAACTATTTGAATAGTCTAAATTTGCAAGTATCAGACAGTAACAAGGATAACATAATAAAAAGAATAAATGAATTAGAACAACAAGCTATAGAATGTGCCAAGAGTTACGTAAGTTGCGATTGCAATGGCAAAACTTTTAATTTCGAAAGTCTTAGAAATAAAATAAAAAGTGTTTTTAGCGATCTTAAAAACAATGTAACAGAACTTATAAGTAACTACAATACTTTAAACTCTAGTTTAGGAAACATACAATCAGTATTTTGTGGTCAAAACGAAAATAACTCGATAGATTTTACTGTTCCTCCTTGCAGAGATAGTTTGAAAAAAATGGTCTCAATTTGTGACAGCGCAATTTCTAAATTGAATAGTTTAAACAACAGCATGAAGACATCATATTATGCGCACAAATGGATAACTGTAGAATACCCGTGCGGACCAAATGGTGAACTAACTTGTTCTAAACAAGTATGTATAAACGAATGTAAAATTGACTTTAGCGAGGTAAAATCGACAATTAATGGAATCATTTCAAACCTTAAAAAAATAAGAAACGAGGCTTCAAAAACAATAACAAAATTTGACCAAGGCTCTACAGAAACTAAAAATACAGTTAGTGATCACGTAAAAAAAATGCTTAATGATATTACTAATGAAGTAAAAAGCTTCGCAGGTTCTTTTTCTGGGTTTCCTGGAGGTAATATTCTTAGCTATATTTTCAATAGTAAAAGTTATAAATGTAACTGCGAAGATTCTAACATTAAAAATCTTCAAAGTTTTGGCGAATTAGGAAATTTTGTTTGCGCTGTCAATACCGACCTGGACCTAATCAAAAAAATTGTTGACGGAGGCAAATTTGATTTTATATCGTATTATTCACCAGTTTTTGATGAGCCAGAATGGCTGAAAAGTTATAAAGCAGTTGAAATAAACACAACAAGTTCAGAGACAATAAAAACAGGGCTTACGAACATAATTAAAAGTGAAATTGAAAACCTGAAAAACCAAATCACAGGACATAATACTCAGACCTCAGTTGGAGAAGTTGTAACAAATTTTGCAATTAACCTAGTAAGCGGTTTCATATTTGGTGGGCCTGTGGGCTTATTAGCAAACGCTATTATTAGCACACTTGCACAAGTAGCTGAAGAACTTCTAATTAAAAAAGTTTTGAGAACCTTTTTTGAATTTATTAAAGATAAAGTAGATTATGTTATCAACTCAGATAGTTTTAAGGAGATAAGCAAAGCTCTTGAATACTTTATCGATAATATAAATGCAATCCTTAGTTTACCCTTGAGACTTCTCGGAACCGAAGCTAACAAACAATATCTTGCGGGAAGATTTGAAGTGCTGAATTTGTTATCAAAAATATTAAACGACCGGCTTACTTATGAAGATAAGGTTCGGCTTGAAGCACTTAATTAATAAAAAAAGAGGCGCAATAAGTTTGGAATTACTTTTCAATTTTTTAATATACATCATCATATTTATTTTTTTATTCAGTTTGTTAACGATCCCGATAAAGATTTTTTATCTTAAATGTGCCTCAAGGGATGCCATTATTATTTACGCTCAATTGCAGCACTTTTCTGGAAGTAAAGACCTTTACGAACAAGCTAAATACCTTATGGGA
>JAVZJF010000113.1:0-3904 GCA_038870935.1 Candidatus Anstonellales archaeon
GTAAATTGAAAGCCTATATTTATCTTTTACGTGCCTGTAGGCAGAGTAATAAATTAAAAATACTTAAAGTAGAAAATATTGATTCTTCAGTTCTAATAGTTTCACATCCTTGAGATGGTACTATATTAACTATAAAGTGAGAGATGCTGGATAATTCTACCCTAAATCTTTTGCAAATTTCAAATAAGCCTTCTTGTGGAGCACCAAAGAGAATCAATATCTTTTTACTATTGGCTAGAGCGTTAATTAAGTCATTTAAAACACTATGAATTGGAACACCATATTTTGATGTAGCAATTACAAGATCAGCATTATATCTTCTAATACAATCAACTATATTTTCATAATTATAATGGACGTTATAACCCCAATACATATCGACTTCATCTTTCGATGATAAGGATAGCTTTAAACTACCATCATCCTGTCTGATTAATTTCACAGTAATCCTTTCTCCCTTCTGCAGTCTTCTCGGTATAGGATATAGCTTCTCAAACCCGATATCTACTAAAGACTCTTTATCACCACTTTTTACAACTACACCCTCCCTAAATTCATAGTTTCTTATTTCGTTTACACTCGTTGAAACAGTATGTGATGGAATTTTTAATGGAGGTAGAAGCCCTGCATATCTTAGGAATGTGGATATTTTATATATTCGTTTCCGAAGGTATTGTGGTGTTTCACAATATCTCAATATTGTACTTAGCCATTCCCCTTCACCTTCAACACCATATCTATCAATGTATATAATTATATCATCAACTCTGAATATTGCCGCAGCTCTAGCCACTAAACCAGCTTTTACAGTTTTCTCTCTAGGATGAAGATCAAGAATAAAACTAGCGGGTATAGCTATCCCCAAGGATTTCTCTCTCTTCTCTGGACGAAACATTATGATCACATATATTATAATAAGTAAAAATAAAAGATAACCCCATCATCAAAAGCATACGTAAGAAATCTAACCTTTAGCAACTGCTATGGGAATAAATCTCGCCACTAATGTTGCTATTCCAACGTTATGAGATACTTGAGCAACCCTATCGATATCCTTATAAGCTTCAGGAGCTTCTTCAATTATTCCATCTCTACTTGCCGCTTTAACTAAGATTCCTTTACTACCTAGTTCTCTGATAATTTCATCAGCTTTAAACTGTTTTAGAGCTTGCGCACGACTAAGCATCCTGCCAGCGCCATGTGCCGTTGATCCAAAACTTATATCCATTGCCTTTGGCTGACCTAGTAATAGGTATGATGCAGTACCCATTGATCCTGGAATTATTACGGGTTGCCCGATATTTCTATATTCTTGTGGAAGTTCTACATGTCCCGCTGGAAAAGCTCTAGTAGCCCCTTTTCTATGTACATATACTTTACGGGTAACATTATCAATTTTATGTTCTTCAAGTTTAGCTATATTATGTGCTACATCATATACTAGGGTCATGCCTAAGGACTCAGCAGATTGTTTAAAAACTTGTTCAAAGGATTCTCTAACCCAATGTAATATTAGCTGTCTATTAGCCCATGCATAATTTGACGCACAAGCCATAGCTGCAAAATAATCTTCAGCCTCCCTACTCTTTGCAGGAGCATAAACAAGCTCTCTATCAGGAAATCTAAGGTTATATTTCCTTGCAGCTCTCTCCATAATCATTAGGTAATCAGAGCATACTTGATGACCAAGTCCACGTGAACCCGTATGTATCATTACTGTAACTTGTCCCTCCTCCATTATGTTAAAAGCTTTAGCCACTTTAGCATCATATATTTTATCAACGATTTGGATTTCTAAAAAATGATTACCACTACCTAAAGTTCCTAACTGGGGGGCTCCTCTAGATTTGGCTTTACTTGAAACTTTACTTGGATCTGCATTTTCTAAACAACCATTAGCTTCACAACGTTCTATATCACTTTTCCAACCATAACCATTATTCACAGCCCATCGAGCTCCTTCCATTAAAACTTCATCAAGCTGAGATTGGGAAAGACGAATTTTACCTTCAGAACCCACTCCAGAGGGCACCATCCTAAAAATAGTATCAAGTAATTGTTGAACTTTATTCTTGACATCATTGTAATTTAAATTTGTACTAATCAACCTTACACCACAATTGATATCATAACCAACTCCACCAGGACTTAAAACACCATCTTCAGCATCAAATGCAGCAACACCACCTATTGGAAAACCATAACCCTCATGACCATCTGGTAAAACTATCGAAAATTTATATATTCCAGGTAATTTTGCAACATTAATACATTGTTCAAGGGTTCTATCTTCCTTCATTTTTTGAAGTAAATAATTATCGGCATAAATGATTCCTGGAACACGCATATTTACATCAGAATCCTTTGGTATAATCCACGTGTAATCATTAACTCGCTCAATTTTAACCACGATCTCACCCAAACTTTATAATGCACTAATTAAGAAAAACTTTTTGTATGAAAAACAGGGTTAAATATCTAAAATGAATTTTACAATAAAATTATTATCTTCATGTTTTATTTCCATCTGAGAGTATGTTACAGCCTTAACTATTGTTCTGCGAACATGCTTAAATGGATTAAATTTCTCCCCAAGTGCAAAAGCTTCTAAGACATAATTCTCCTCATCAGTTTTACTAATATTATATACATGGAATTGTGAAAAAACGATATTTTCAACATCAAAAATATATAAGAGTTCTTCAAGCCAAGAATATAATAGGGAGTATAAGTCAAAACCATGAACAGATATATTCCTCTTAATATTAGGCTCAACTTTTGAAGTATCTGTAATAACTTCAAACATAGCTTTTGCTGCATATTCAAAACTCTCATTTAAACTTTTACCAAATGCCATTATATATACGTCAGCTTTATGATCAAGAAAAGAAAACCCACCGGTTCCACACATAATTTAACCGATATTTATTGAATAAAATACAACAATTTTTATTTTACTTAACACCATAAACTATAATGTAAGTTGCCGGGGTGGCTGAGCGGACCAAATAGTTTATGACTAGGTTAAAGCGCAGGCCTTGAGAGCCTGTGTCCCCTTAGGGGACTCGCGGGTTCAAATCCCGCCCCCGGCGTCATAATACTTATTGTGTTAAAAATGAAAAAACTTAATAAACTTTATAAGTGTATTATGAGATGGGGGTGGCGGCTAGGCGGGGTGCTCGGCCTACCCTTGCAGAGTTAAAAACTCTGCACCGCAAATGGTCGATATGGCGGGCCGAAGCCGATGTGAGGTGCCTCAATAAATGTTGGTGTTACACAGCCCAGCAATGAAGCCTTGTCCCGTGGGGTGCATGGAGGCAATAGACTCCTCGGAGGAGGAGTCGAATTGCCCTTACCAAGCGAACCGGGTTAGGCCAGGAATGGAGCAGCCCTAAGCTTGGACATGCACGTTCACGGGGTTACAGGGCTAAGTATGGTGTGTAAACACCGCATTTAGAGGGGCATCCAGCATCGGCGTGCCGCCACCCCTCTGATTATATCATATTTAAATGTTCTAGTAATTCACAAGCTCTGCATATATCTCTAGTTGTAGGTTCACCACAATGTTTACACCTATTAAGTTGAACATCTTCTATTGTAATTTTATCCACTAATTTTTCAAAGAATGAAACTATTGATGATTTTACATCACCATGTTTTAATTCATAATCGTTTAAAAAAGATCTAAATTCACTTCTTAGTGAAAACTTTGAAAAGGGACATTCACTGGAATAAAGGTTGATTCCAGAATAATATGCATATAGTGCAATCTCCCTTTCGGATACATATCTTAATGGTTTAACTCGTGGTATAAATCCTTCCTGTCTATATGATTCCATTTTAAAAGATCTTATTAACTTATCTAAATCTCCACGTAGAATATTCATTAATATTGTTTGCGCTT
>JAVZJF010000114.1:0-3848 GCA_038870935.1 Candidatus Anstonellales archaeon
TTGGTAGCAAGGGCAGGATTAATTTCAAAAGAATTAGCAGGCGAACAAAGAATAATGGATTTTGATGAGCAAGAACAAGCAAGAGGAATTACTATTAAAGCTGCTAACATTTCTCTAGGATTTACCTTTGAAGGAAAAGATTATGTAATTAATCTAATTGATACACCTGGACACGTCGATTTTGGAGGACATGTGACAAGAGCTATGAGAGCTGTTGACGGAGTAGTTTTAGTAGTTGATTCTGTAGAAGGGATAATGCCTCAAACAGAAACTGTATTAAGACAAGCTCTTAAAGAAAGAGCCAAACCTGTGCTCTTTATCAATAAGATTGATAGACTCATTAACGAATTAAAGTTAACACGAGAGGAAATGATAACTAAATTAACAAAAATTATTACTAACGTTAATAAAATTATCTCATCTGCAGCTGATGAAGAATTTAGAGACAAATGGCAGGTATCAGTTGAAAAAGGCAGTGTTGCAATTGGAAGTGCATATAATAAATGGGCACTAAGCATAACTTCAATGAAAAAATTCAATATTTCTATGAAGGACATATATGATTTGTGTGCCCAAAATAAACATAAGGAATTGCAAGAAAAAACACCTTTAGACGAAGTCTTATTAGAGATGATAATAAAACATCATCCAAATCCCAAGGAAGCACAAAAATACAGAATTCCTAGATTATGGAAAGGTGATTTAGAATCAGAAGCTGGAAAGAGTATGTTAGAATGTGATAGAAACGCAAAAACCATAGGCGTAGTATTTGGAGTAGTCTATGATGAACATGCAGGAGAAGTAGCTGTCGTAAGATTGTTTTCAGGAACTGTACAAAAAGGAGATGAATTGTATTTAGCTGCAAAATTCAAGTCAGAAAAAATACAACAAGTGTCTATTTACATGGGTCCTGATAGAGTGATAGTTGATAAAGTTTCTGCAGGAAACATCGTAGGAATTATTGGGTTAAGAGATGTTTTTGTTGGCGAAACAGTTAGTTCTGCTCCTCTAGAAACTCCATTCGAATCGATTAAACATTACTCTGAACCAGTTATTACTAAGAGCATTGAAGCTAAAGATTCTAAAGATCTAGCTAAATTAATTGATGTATTAAGACAATTGTCTAAAGAAGACCCAACGTTGAAGGTTGAACTTAATCATGAAACAGGAGAACATTTAATTAGTGGAATGGGAGAACTTCATCTTGAGATCATAGAATACAAAATCGTTAACGAAAGAGGTATACAAATTAAAACTTCCCCTCCTTTAGTAGTGTATAGAGAAACCATTAATGATAAGAGTAAACAATACGAAGGAAAATCACCTAATAAGCATAACAAATTCTATATATCTGTTGAACCAATGCCTGAAAATATTTATCATGCAATAATCGAAGGAAAAATTCCTGAAGGAAGACCTAAAGGTAAAGCAATCGTGGAAGACTTAGTGAAAGCAGGGATGAACAGAGATGATGCCAAAGGAGTTATTAACATAAAAAATGCCTGTATGCTAATCGATAATACGAGAGGTGTGCAATACTTAAATGAAGTAATTGAATTAGTCCATCAAGCCTTTGAAGAAGCAGTATCTTCAGGACCTATGTGCAAAGAAAAAATGATTAAAACTATTGTCAGATTACATGATGCCTTATTGCATGAAGATGCAGTTCATAGAGGACCTGCACAAATTATTCCTGCAGTTAAAAGACCTATTTATGCAGGCTTTTTGGCAAGTAACCCAACTTTGTTAGAACCTAAACAAAAATTCCTTATTCAAGTTCCCCAAGAATACATGAATAATATTATTCAATTGATTTCTGGAAGAAGAGGCCAATTACTTGATACAACTATGGAAGGCGAATTAGCAACTATAACAGCAAAACTGCCAGTGGCAGAAACTTTTGGATTCTCAAACGATATTCGAGGAGCTTCACAAGGAAGAGCAATATGGTACCAAGAATATGCTGGATTTGAAGAGTTGCCAAAAAATCTCTTAATGGAGACAGTTAAGAAAATAAGAAAAAGAAAAGGAGAAAAAGAAGAAATGCCTAAACCTGAAGATTTTGTTGATTAATTCCTTTTAAAGGTTGAAAAACTTTTCAGTTAATAATTATTTTTTGGTTTTTAATATCATCTCGAAAAGCTTTTTCTCTACTATTATAATCTGTCATTTTTTCTTTTGAATCACTATTAATTTTTCCAACTAAATCTAATTGATCTAAATTAACTGAGTAATAAATTTGTTGCCCATTTGTTAATCCTCTGGCATTAGCACCATACTCAATAAGATATCTTGCAATATCTGCGTTAACTGAATTAATTGCTAATTCTAAAGGTGTTCTATTGAAAATATCTGTAGCACTAATATCTGCACCATATTTTAGCAAAAGCTTAACAATTTCTAGATTACCTACTACTGACGCTATGTGCAAAGGAGTTAAAAGTATTAATGTTTTGGCGTTAACATCTGCATTATTATTCAATAACAACTCAACAGCCTCTAAGTTGTTTTTTAACACTGCATGATGAAGAGAGTTCATTCCATTGAAATCTTGCTGATTAACTCTAGCACCTAATTTGATTAAATAATTAATAGTCTCTAAATCATTTATCCTCGCTGCTAACATTAAAGGTGTAAGCCCTAAAGAATAAACTAAAGAATTCACATTCATTTTTTCATTCTCAATTAAGTGGCAGGTAATTTCAGAACTTCTATGCATTATAGATATGTGCAACAAATTATTGCCATATTTGTCTCTTGCATCTTTGTATTTAGGAAAATATTTAATCAACTCTAAAAATACCTGTAAATTTTGGGACATTATACTTTCAAATAGTATATTTCTTCCCAAATAATTTAGAGAATCAACACTAATGTTATGTTTCGTTAAAAAATATCGAATTACATCTAATGAGCCGACTTCAGCTGCATTGTGTAAAGGTAGAGAACCAAACATATCTATAGCATAAGGATTCTGTTTATAATACTTAATCAAATATTCTATTATTCTCACGTCTCCAGATAATGCAGCATTATGCAAAAAAGTCTGTTTTAAATGATCAAGTTCATTAACGGAAAAAGATAGAAATCTCATAAATTCGTTAAATAACTCCAAATTTCTGCCTATTAGTGCAAAATGAAGATATATTTTAGCTGTAGAAAAATTACCTATCATCTTTACTAATAAAGCATTTGTTAAAGAATCTAAGAAATTATTATAGCCATTTAAAAGAGCATGCACTAAAAGAAGATTACCAAAAAAAACTAATTCTCTATCATCTCTAAAATTTGGAATTCTGTTCTCAAACAAAATTTTTCCATTCATCGTAAAAGCATAAAGATAATGAAAGTCCATTTTTGAAAAATCGTCCTTTTTATTGATGCGTTTGAGTTTATTATTTAGTTGTTGCAAAAAAGTTTTGATATTTTCATCCGAATTTCTGCTTTTTTGCATATGTTAACACATTATATTATTAAGATAAGCCTTTTTAAAAATTATTTTTACTAACTCTCTCAAACTCAATAGCCAATATTCTTTTTCTCAAAAACAATAAGTAAGAATAGCTAAGAAGTGGTAATGTTGTAAAAGCAAAGTACAAGAGGCTAAAATGTAAAGGAGATGACAAAAACAATAAACTTAACCTAGATAATGAAATTAAAAACCAAAACAGCAAAGAATCTTTTCTCAAATCATTTATAGACAACTTATAATTAATAATAATCATATTAAGAAAGAATATTATAGAAATTCCAATTATTAAAAAGAAAAATGAAATTATTTGATTGCCAAAATAATTAGACAAGATGAACAAAAAAAATACAATTATTTCAAACATCAGCAAGTAAAA
>JAVZJF010000115.1:0-3740 GCA_038870935.1 Candidatus Anstonellales archaeon
GATTTACCACATATAGGACAGATTTGTGTCATAAATATACCTTTTTAGTAATACATTATTGTGGGTAGTAAATAAAAAATAATTTGAGTATTATTTAATCATGGCATATGGCTCAAATATTCCAAGAGATCATCCAAGATATTTATCGTTAATAATGCGTGAGACTCTGGTCAAAGGTTTCGAATTAGGAATAGTTAATTTGAATGGTTTGATTGCACATGGAAGAGGAGAGGCATTCGATTATCTTTTAGGTGAAAAATCACATAATTTTTCGATAAAAGCAATTGAAGCTGCAATGGCAAAATTACATTTGAGCAAAAACACTGTATTTAGTGTTAATGGTAATGTAGCTATGCTAATTCCAGAGCAATTAAAAGAATTTCAAGATTTAACAAAGATAAAAGTTGAAATTAATTTGTTTCACAGAAGTTTAATTAGAATCAAAAAGATAAAGAAACATTTAGAGTCTTATGGCATTAGCGTGATAAATTCTGATGATGATTCTGATATAGTTGATATAAGAGTTATTAAGAGTGATAGGGCATTAGTCTCAAGAAATGGCATTTATTCAGCAGATGTTGTGATAGTTCCTTTAGAGGATGGGGATAGAACTTTAGCTTTAAAAAAGCTTAATAAGTTTGTAATAGCTATTGATTTAAATCCTTTGAGCAGAACAGCAAAAGAAGCAGATATAACAATAGTTGATAATTTAATTAGGGTTATGCCTTTGTTCATTTCATATTATAAAAAATTAGGTAAATTAGATAGAAGTGAATTAAATAAAATAATTAATAGCTTTAATAATAAAAAGAATTTACGTGAAGCTGAAAAGGCAATAAGGCAAAGTCTAAAGTAAGTGTGCTAATTTAGTATTGTGTTGAAGAGTGTTATTGCTGATAACAATAAAAGTAAAATATTAAGTTGCACAGAATTTAGCGGTTCACTATATACGATGTCTTTAACAAAAAAATAATTAGTAAATACTAGTAAAGCAGCAACATACATAATAAAGAGATTGATTCTGGCAGTTTCATGCAATTTTTTTGATATGTTCATAGCTTTTTCAATATTTTTTAACTGCTCATGATTATTGATTTGAAGATCGGCTATATTGTTTGTTAATTTGTCTTTATTTTGAATAACAAGAGAAACTTCAGAATTAGCTATAGCAGTAATATCTTTAATTCCTTCCCCTATGAATAGGAATTCAGTTGCTTTGCTTTTCAAGTTATGAATAAATTTTTCTTTTTCTTCTAAAGAATCTACAAACACAAAATTTTTTTCATTTAGCTGAAGTATTTGCATTAATCTTTTCGTATATTCTTTACTTTCTGTTGAGAAAATTAAAATTTCAAATTTATTTTTTTGCCAATTCTTTATTATGTTTAGTGTTGTTTTTTCGACTTTTTCTGCCAATCCAATTAAACCTATTATTCGTTTATTTTCACACACATAAAGTATAATACTATTTGTATTTTTTAAGAAATTTGCTAAGCCTAAAATTTTTTTATCTTCACTAATTTCAAGGAGTTTTAGTATATCTTGATTTCCTATTGCATAGACATTTTTGGCAGCAATTCCTGTTATGCCAATCCCTTTTGAGTAATTAATGCTAATGTTTTTTCTTGTAAAGATATAAGAAATTTTTTGCTCTTTTGCATATTCTCTGATAGCAAAGGCAATATGATGATTTATTTTTCTTTCTAATGCATATGCAATTTCTAATACATGTTTTTGTGTAGAATTAATAGGCAATACATTATTGACTCTTAGATATTTTGTTGTTATGATTCCTGTTTTATCAATAACAATTGTTTTTATCTTTCTTAGTTTAAGAAAGCCTACTATAGAATTAATTTTGATTCCAAGAGATTTTAGTTTGTTTTGTGCATGATAGAATATTAATGGAAGAATTAGATTTGAAGTAGGTAATGCTAATAAAAACATAGTTACAACAAGTAAATGAAGCATATACTGATTAATTCCAAATCTTGCAATTAATAGAAGAGTAGTAAAAATAATAAGTAATATAGTACTTTGATAATAGAGTTTAGTAGTTTTAGTAAATATTGCTAAATCTTTTGTTTGAACGTCTTTTGTAATTATTGCTTTTTTAATAGTTTTTTGTAATAAGGAGTCATCCCATGTTGAGCTAGTAATTATCTTAATTTTGTCTCCTTTGTTTACTCCACCAGCATAAACTTTTTTACCCATATAAACTTTTATTAACAAATTTTCACCAGTTACATCAGTGTAATCTAAGTAACTAGTTCCTTCACTTACTATGCCATCTATCGGAATTCTTTGTTCTTTTTCAATAATAATTATGTCTCCAGGTTTTAATGCATCGACAGAAACGAGTTTTTCATTATAATTATTAGTAGCAATTAAAACTAATTCTTTTTTTAGTGAATTATAAATTTGATAGAGTTCTTTTATCTCGTAGATATAGTTAATTGTTACACTTTTTCCAAGTAAATAGAAGAGGCACGTTAATGCATATGTACTAAAGTACAGTATTTTTTCATCGTTTTGAATATTCCCTAAAAAAAGTATATCGAAACTTAAAAAAAAACTATAAAAAAAAATGATTAATCCTCCGATCATGTTTGCGTGCTCTAGTGTTAATGAATGTATTTTTTTCAAAAGAAACAAATCATGATAGAGCTTTTTATAAAAAGGTATCATTGTAAGAAATATTCCAAAGCTTAGAAGTATTAACAAGCAAATAATCAGTTTTTCAATAATCGCATTTTGATATTTATAAGTTGTTATTAAATTATAATAAACCAGTTCAACAGCCATTAAAAAAGCTGTTAAGAAAGTTGTTAAAACAATAGCAATAGCAATTTTTTGTTTTTGTTCAAATATTTCATTAATTTTTTCTATCTGACTTTCTTCGATCATTTATCTCATTTAAAAAATAATAATTTTTTTATGAGTTTGTTAAATGAAGATATTTTCATTGAAGTTTTTTAATTACTTCTTCAACAATTTTAAGATATTTATTTGCTAGTTCTTTTGCTTTGTCATGACTTTTTGCTTCAGCAAACACTCTAATATATTCTTCTGTACCAGATGCTCTTATTAGAATCCATTCGAATTCATTTAACTCAGCCCTTATACCATCTATTGTTATTATTGAACTGGCTTCTTTTTCAAGTATATTTTGCATTTTAAGAATAACTTCTCTTTTGTGTTCATGTTTACAAACAGTTTTCAATTTTTCATTATAATATTTTGGTAATAATTCTTCTATCATATTTGAGAGTTTTTTGTTCTTTTCATAATAATCTTGAAGTAGTTCTAAGATTTTTATTGACCAATAAGGCCCATCTTTAGCAAGTGAAAAATTTGGATTTATCAAACCCCCTACTTCTTCTCCACCAAAAACAGCATTTTCCTCTACAACTTTTTCAGCTATATAAGGAGCACCTACTTTGGTATAAACTATTTTACCTCCATATTGATTTGTAACATCTCTTAAAACATTACTTGTTGCAATTGTTGTTATTACTTTACCCTTTCTTTTTTCTAGCATTAAAATTGCACCTAATGCACAAACTTTATCTCCACTTATAAAATTGCCTTTTTCGTCGATTAATATAAGCCTATCTGCATCTCCATCTAAAGCAATTCCATAATCAAAATTAAGATATTTAATTAAAAATGTCATGAAAATTAAAGAGATTGTTCCAAAAACCATTGCTGTATAGAAAATTCCAATCACTTGTGAAAAG
>JAVZJF010000116.1:0-3732 GCA_038870935.1 Candidatus Anstonellales archaeon
ATAATTTAATAAAATCAGGAATACAAGGCGAAGTTATAGTAAATTCTGATATCTATGAAAAATTAAGGCTTTTATTCAGTAAGTATCCTCAAAATATGATTATAGGAGGGAATATAGGAAATATTTGTTATTTACTCGCAAAATATAAACGGTTTAAAATAAATATTTTTGTACCTTTTTTTGATGAATTTGCTTTCTCATGTTTTAAAGAATTTCCAAATGTTAAATTATTTTATAACAACTTGATTATTCATCAGCCTCATTTAATTTTTGAGACTGAATTAAGAAGAATAATAATTACCCCTAAACTTAATGAAGTTTTTTCTCATGAAAAGACACAAGAGATTTTCGAGAAAATTAAACTTAACGAATTTGATTTATTAATATTTAGTGGCGGCCATCTTTTAACAGATAAGAAAGAGCTATTTAGATTTATTGATATGGCGAAAAAAACCAAAGCAAAATTTCGTTTTTGTGAACTTGCACATTTTCAAAGTGAAGAATTATTATTGCATTTCATTGACTTATCACGTAATTTTACTGATTTATATGGTATGTCTATTGAAGAATATTTGCAGCTCAAAAAAATTTTCAAAAAAATTCATGAGAGAATTAGATATTTTGTGCACTCTAAGGATAATCTAATCACTAATGTTGTTTCTTTAAAGGCTATTATTCAATCTGTAGACAAATACTGCAAGAACATATATAGAAAATCAAAGATTTCAATAGGTCTTGGTGATAAGTTTTCTGCAAAAGTATTAACGAAAATATTTGACTGATTTTAAATTAAGATGTTATAATAGCTTGTTTTTCACAAACTCAATTGTTTTAGATGAAAAGTTTTCTTTTATTTTTTTATGAGCCAATATTTCTTTGATTGCCTCTTTGGTAATTTTAGAATTTTTTAGTGCTTGAATATAGCTCTCTAATACTTTATTTAAGTCTTTATTCTCATCTACTTTCTTATTTCCGTAGTTTAATAGAATTTCTATACTTTCTAGTTTTTCAAGCAAAGATTTTAATGTTCTTATGTCAAGATTGAAGTTGTTTTCTCTTAATTCATTATATATAATTTTTATATCTTTGTCAGATATTTTCTGGTTAAAAATTCTTTTTGTATCTACAAAAGTGAGTAATTCATCGAATAGATTATATCTGACTTTTTCTTTCAAACAAGTTAATTTTGAAATCAGAGCTTTTCTTTGTGTATCTATTTTTTCGAAGTTAGAAAGAGAGTTATATAATTCCTTAAATGTTAGTTCCAAATCTATATCAAAAATATACCATTTAGCAATTAGTGTGTTAATTAACTTTGTATTAATTAATTCAGTCATTTTTTTATCCAACAATCTAATTCTAGCAATCAGAGAATCAATATTTTTAATAGGACTTTTATGTTCTAAGTACTCTATTTCATCAACTATTTTTTCTACTTTTTCAAATTCTTTAATGGCTTCATGTATTTCTTGGTTTATCTTATCAAATTCTTGAATAATTTTTTGTTTTGAGTTATTATCAATAATGCTGCTTATGAGTTGCTTACCTTTTATTAAAACATAGTTCAATTTATTAGTTTTCAAATAACTATTAAAAAATTCAAAACTTTTAGTTGAATTCAATTTTTGTTTTTTGCAATTAATCGTCAAATATATGATATCTAAATATGTTTCAGAATTGACATTATTATGAAATTTGATTAAGTTTTCTTCTATGTATTCGAGAATATTATTAGAAACTGAATCTAATTCATTAATGATCATATCTAATTTACTCAATTGTTTTAGATTCCAATCTATATTTTCTGTTGAGATGATCATAGTTTTTTTGTCATTACTGACTTCTATTATTAAGTTTTTTTCATTACCTCCTACTTTAGATAAATCTGCGGTTTTTGAGTTAACGGAAATATCATGCCATAATATCTGTTCTTCATCAGGATCTACGATTTGTGGTTCTATAGAGTCTTTGTTGTTTATTCTAATCTCTTTTTCAAGTTTATCTTTCATGATTCTTTCATACTTAATTCTCCTACTAATTTTAAATATTTGTATCCATATGATTAAACAAAAAACTTTAGGCTATTAAGTTGATGGTTATGAAATACAAGGATACTAATGTTCGTGATTTACATAATTACATAGGAAAAGAGGTATTAATTGCTGGTTGGGTTCAAGAAATCAGAGATCTGGGTAAAGTAAAGTTTATTATATTACGTGATTCTTCAGGAATAGTTCAAATAACTGCCAAAAAAGGAGTTGTTGATGAAAAAGTCTTACAATCAATGCACTTGATTAAGGAGGATGTAATTGCTGTTAAAGGAAATGTTATAGAGATGAAAAATGCCCCAAATGGCATAGAAGTTATTCCAAAAGAAATAATTCTTTTATCTAAGGTTGAAAGGAAATTGCCAATTGATGTTACTGATAGGATTGAGAGCGAATTAGATGTAAGATTGGATTATAGATATATTGATCTTAGAAGAAAAAAGATTAGAGCTATCTTTGATATAGTATCACAAATTCCGAAAGCTTTCAGAGAAAAATTAATTTATTTGGGGTTTCAAGAAATTCGACCTCCTTGTATAGTTGCCTCTGCTACCGAAGGTGGTAGTAATCTATTCCCTATAGTATATTTTGAAAGAGAAGCTTTTCTTTCTCAAAGCCCTCAGTTATATAAGCAAATGGCCGTTGTTGGTGGAATGGAAAAAGTGTTTATGACAACTTATGCGTTTAGAGCAGAGAAGCATAATACTACTTTTCATTTGAATGAAGTTTTGCAAATGGATATCGAAATGGGTTTTGCTGATCATTTTGATGCAATGGATGTTTTAGCCAAAGTAGCAACTCACATAGTCAAATCTGTCAAAGAAAATTGTAAAGAACAATTAGAGATTTTAAACTTGGATTTAAAAGTTGAAGAAGATGTTAAAATGATTTCTTATGATCAAGCAGTAGATATTTTAACTTCTGAATTTAATGACATTCAGTGGGGCCAGGATTTCTCAAGAGAACATGAAGAGTTTTTATGCAAGAAATTTAATAGAGAATTCGTAATGGTCTATGAATATCCAACTATGGTTAGAGCATTTTATTCCATGCCTTTAGAGGATAATGAAGAGAAATGTAAGGCCTTTGATTTATTATATAGAGGAACAGAGATATCTTCAGGTGCACAAAGAATTCATATACCTGAAATATTGATAAAGCAACTGAAAAAGAGAAATTTGAATCCTGAGAATTTTGAATATTACATAAACGCTTTTAGATACGGCGCTCCTCCTCATGCTGGTTGGTCAATAGGTTTAGAAAGGTTTGCCATGAAAATTGTTAATGCTTCTAACATAAGAGAGGTTGTTTTATTTCCGAGAGACAGAACAAGATTGGTACCATAGACAAGTTTCGATATTGAATAGACTACGTAAAAAGAAAATTAATAAATTTATAATAATGCCAAGGAATAAAAGGTATAAAAACTAATTTTTTATCTAATGGGGTTTGCTTTAATTAGATTAACTTATAATTTCCTTCATAATTTCAAAAAAGGCCAAACAGCATTCGAATATTTTGGCTCAATGATAATTCTATCTTTTGTGATAGTTTTCATGGCATATTTTGCCTATACCATACTTAACGATTCAGTAGCAATTTTTCATATTAACAATTCGTTAGAGAAATTGTCTAGAGGTATTGATGAATTAAGCAACATGGCGCCAAATTCGTTTATTGATGT
>JAVZJF010000117.1:0-3684 GCA_038870935.1 Candidatus Anstonellales archaeon
AAAAATATCTAACGTAAAAACCTTGAGGTTATATCAAGGCTGGATAATATTAATACTAGGATGCAGCATACTGTTTCTAAATATTTTAGGTGCATAGATAATCTTTAAAACGATGGTTTAAAATATAACTATATTAAGTGTTAAATAAAGTTAACTTAAATTCCCCATCTGTGGCTCATTTCTTCTTTCCAGTCTGTTTATTTTTTCATAAGCCCCTTCATCCTGTGGCTTTTACCTGTTATTCTAAACAAATAGCAGCCCTGTATAATCCTGTCTGCTATAACAGAAGCTAAAACTGCATCGCCAAACACATTGGTCCAAGGCGGTAAGGACAAGCTAAAATTATTGTTGAATAATCTGTATACGGTTTTTGTATTTATCAAACTGTTTTATAAACACGCGAAAAGCGACTTTATTGGAAAAGTTTATATTTTTGCTTACGCTAAATGATATTGAAGCAGTAGTGTGTTTTAACATAGACTTGATTGTTTTATAAACCTTTTTAAATAAGTACTTATTATCGAAACTTTTTAGATTTACAAAAATATGTGGTTCTTTATTCTCTATTTGTTCTAAAGCAAGACTTACCAAATTTTCACTAATATATTTTTCCAAATATTTTTTTGATTTTTGTATACGGTCAAAAACTGCAATAACATTTTCTTTATTACTTGCAAATAAGTTTCTTTTAACAAAGTTTTTAATGGACAGCCATATAATTCACTCTTGAATTATGATTGGGTAGAAGCTCGGTTTGCTTAACAAGATATTTTTCATAAAATTCTTACCGCACCTCCAGGCAAAATACCAAAGAAAAGCAAATTCCACAGTATTTTTAAACCTTTTAATTTACTTTCATAGTAGTCAAACAATGGCTTTTTCATAAACTCAACTTTATTTTTTATTTTCTGGGATATCATTTTGCTCGTATATAAACTTTTATATAATTTTCTATAGCCGTTGATCATTTCATCAAAACTCATAATTTTAGGTATTATATTTGTCGATAATTTTGTATTCTCAACTACATCGTTTTCTTTAATAATTCGGTTTTCGATAATCAACCTTTCATAGAGACGCGTTTTTGGAGGGGCCACAAGCAGTCCAATCATGGCAGTTTGGATGCCTGTATTGAGAATTAGTTTAAATTGTTTCTGAAATATATCAACTTTATCATGATCAAAACCTATAATGAACCCACCAAGTACATCCACTCCATAACTGTATATTTTCCTTATAGAAAACACTATATCCTGCAACATATTTTGGAACTTTCCCGTCTCTTTTAAACTTTCCTCATTAGTTGTCTCTATACCTACAAAAACCCATTCAAAACCTGATTTTGCCATTAAACTAATAAGCTTATCATTATAGGCTATATTCAAAGATACCTCTGTGCTAAAATGAAACTTATATTTCAACTGATTATTATACTCATATAAGAACTCAAAAAGCTCTATTGCGTTTTTTTTGTTTCCAATAAGGTTATCATCCACAAAAAACACATTATTTACGTTAAGCTTTCTGAGCAAATCAAGTTCCGCTTGTATTTGATTTACACATTTTGTCCTGTGCTTTCTGCCAAACATTACAATGATGTCGCAAAACTCACAGTTAAAAGGGCATCCTCTTGAAAATTGCATACTTATACCACGATACTTGTGTAGTTTTAATAAATCGTAACGAGGTACAGGAGAGTCTTTAAGGTCAACTATTCCTTTCTCTACATACAACTTGTTAGGTACACCGTTTTCAAAATCATTGCAGAATTGTCTCCAAATATACTCAGCTTCTCCAGAAATAATTGTGTCAGCAAGTGGTTCATACATTTCATGGCATAAAGAGGCATTACTACCACCTATACTATATAATAATTTTTTCCTTATATAATATAATATTCTATAAGCTCTTTTTACCTTTTAAATTGCACGCTCATCCCGCAGATACCTATTAAATCAGCTTGAGGTTGCAATGGTATACTCTCTATGTTCTCATCTATTATCTTGATATCCCACTGATTTGGCGTTAGAGCAGCAACAGTTGCAAGGCCAAGGGGGGATTGAGGCCTTCTTGTCTTTCATAATTGTATCGCTTGACACTTAAAACTCCAAAAACTCTCTTCAAATTTTGGATTTATTAATAAAAGTTTCATTAAAACCTCCAAAAGCGAAGACGTTGGTTTTTAAAATACACAAAGCGCACTTGCGTCTTTAGCATGGTATGAACTTCTTGTAAAAACAGAGGATTCTACATGCTTAAAGCCCATTTTTCTAGCAATATTTTTGTAATATTCAAATATGTTGGGTTCAATATAGTCTACAACAGGCAGATGCTCTTTAGACGGTCTCAGATATTGTCCTATTGTTAAAATATCGCAATTTGTTTTTTGAATATCTTTTATGGTCGAAATTATTTCCTCTTGGGTTTCTCCAAGACCCAGCATTATGCCGGATTTTGTTATTAAATGAGGATTTAGTTTTTTAAGAGTTTTCAAAACGCCTAATGAGCGTTTGTAATTTGCCTGGGGCCTTGCCTTAGGATAGAGTCTTTCTACTGTTTCTATATTATGGCCGACAACATTCGGACTTGAATCAACAATGAGTCTAAGGAATTCTGACTTTCCTTGAAAATCGGGGATAAGGAGCTCTATCTTTATGCTGCCTATTAACTTTAATTTTCTCACGACACTCGCAAAAAAAGATGATCCTAAATCCGGCAGATCATCCCTTGTCACGCTCGTTATAACAACATAGTCTAGATTTAGCTCTTTAACAGCCTTTGCGATCATGTCCGGCTCGTTTGTATCTATTGGCTCTGGCCTGTGATGGCTTACATTGCAGAATCTGCAATTCCTAGTGCAATACCTGCCCATAATAAGAAACGTAACTGTTTTGTTTGTAAAACACTCGCTTATATTTGGACAAAAAGCTTCTTCGCACACAGTATGCAAATTGAGATTATTTAATAGTTTTTGCATGTCTTCAATGTCTATAGGATTAAGACTCTTTTTCAGCCATGAGGGTATCATAAACAACCTCGCATTTAAATATTTTTGAGAAACTTGCTTCATAAACCGTCATTACTGTGTTTAGCGAAACGTTATTTTGAGTTATTTCGTAAATGGAAGTCATGCGCTCGTTATGTAAGCCGCAAGGGATAATAAAGTTGAATTGTTCGAGCTTTGGATTTACATTAAGAGCAAACCCATGCATAGTAACTTTCTTTATAACTCTAATTCCAATGGATGCAATTTTGCCATTATTTGTCCATACGCCTCTGTAGTTATCTTTCCTATGAGAATCAACTCCTAGTGCAGAAAGCGTCTCAATTATTGTTTGCTCTAGGCTATAGATATACTCATGGAACGTTATGCCTTTTCTTTCTAAATCAATAATAGGGTAACCAACAAGTTGTCCTGGTCCATGGTATGTGACATCCCCGCCTCTGTCAACAAAATGCAAGGCTATTTTGTTTTTCTCAAGCGTTTGTTTGTCTGCAATTATATTTTCCAGCTTGCCCGATTTGCCAAGGGTTATGGTAGGTGGATGTTCCAAAAGTAACAAAACATCGTTTGATTGATTGTTGAGACACTTTTCAACAAAAAAACGCTGAAGTTTATACGCTTTGTTGTATTCTAATACGCCAAGTCTATAAATGCTGCATTTGTCCATTTATTTTGCAAGC
>JAVZJF010000118.1:0-3683 GCA_038870935.1 Candidatus Anstonellales archaeon
CTCTATGATAAATAACATGTATCGTTCTTTTCCTCCTATCTTGTAGTCCGTGAAGCTATCAAAGAGAATTGTTGAAAGATATGAAATTATCAATTGTTTTAATGAGAGCGGTACACCAGGAGCACCATCTGCAGAAAAGTCAAATATTCCGATACCTCTTACTTCTGTAAGTTCGTCTACAAAGTTTTTCTCTATTTTTGGGTTTTCCGAAAGTAGTTTATATCTTTTCTCAATTTCCCTAAATTTATTTAAGCCTCGTCGAATTGCTGCAGCTGTTGCAGGATGTATTTCATTTGCTCTTTTAAGCTCATCTAAACGTTGACATGCTTTTAAAAAAATTTCATCATCTAGAAAGATCGATTGGTAATCATCACGTGCAATATCATACTTATCACACATATAGTTAAATAGATGTTCAATTCCAGCAATCTGCAACTCGTTTTTCTCTCCTCCACTATAATACTGTACAATAAGCTCTGCCAAATCTCTTAATGTCAAATTATTGAGATTGATTGCTATTGGTTTCGTGTTTGGTTTTCGCATTCGCATCTCAGGAGAATTTGAAAAAATATAACGAGTAACCTGAGGGCAGGAACCAAAGTATCCATTCTCATTATAATGTCTAAAATAATCTAAGTAATCACCATTAGCATCAATTATTAGCATAGGTATAGATAACTGAGTATTTTCACCAGCATATATTTTGACTAATTTTTCTATTAGAGCCCCTACATCATATGATTTTCCACTTCCAGTAATTCCAAAAACAGCAAGGTGCATAGGTATGCCTTCAATACTTAATGGAATAGGGGCATTTTGATAACCTATTAAATTTCCATACCAAATTATTCCGGGTGTTTGATAATTTACACCAAATATTTCCATCGGGGCTTTTGAAATATCAATTTTAAAAACTTTATCTCCGGCATAAGGAGGTATAGAGACCTTCTTTAACCTAGGGACTTCACCTAACAGCTCAAGTTCGCATAACTCATATTTTCTTGAGATACCTTCTGGGATATCCCACCCTTTTCTTCTTGCTTCCGTCCAAGCATCTCCGGGTGTGTAAAACTCATTTTGTGGAATAATATTAGCAACTCTTGCTAATATTTTTTTATTGTCTAAAGTCTCTATTTGAAGAAATATCCCTTCTTGTATTTTCCCTTTTTCAGCACTTTCAAATAGCTGACATGTAGCTTTGCTTGTCGATGCGCCTGAAAGAACCACTCCTATTGGATTCTTACTTTCCATTTTCCTCACATCATCTTCATTTTTATAATATTATCAAATGGATCTGGACTTGATACTCGAGTTATTATTTCTTCATATAAAACCTTAGCACATCCTTTTCTCACATTACACTTGTTATGTGCCAAAGCAATTGGTAGTGGAATATTACTTCCAGGATATAACCATGCAAAAGTAGCTTTCACAGCTTTTTCGATTAATAATTCAATATTGTTGGAAAAATTAATTTTTTGCGGAATATCCAGCCTTATAGGCCTAGATATAGGATCCTTCTGCATAAAAACAGAAAAAATTCTGACTCCATTATTTAGATACATTTGATAAAAATAATCTTCGTTGCCGATCTCAAATGGGGTGCTTACCAAAATTCCATTCGAATCATTTAAATATAGTTTGGTAAAAAGACAGCCCAATAAGTGGACATCAGAAATAAATTGATTTACTAAATCTTTCTCAAATTCATTTTCCAGAATTTTATGTGAGATATAGTTGATGAGAAATTTCCCCGAAGGTTTCTTTACACATCCTATCGTTAATACTTCTTTCTCTATGCAATGTAAGAAAGTTTCACATCTACGTTTTACATAATTCTCTTCAGAATATGATGGAGGGTCAACTATTGGTCCATCAATAAAAATAATTTTGCTTTTATCTTTTCCGATTCTTAACAAGCACTCATCTATAGCTTTCCTTTCAACTTCAAGCATTCGAATTGATGCTTCCATCAAAACATTTGGATACTGATTTTCATTGATTTCTTCTATTTCTGCCGCGATGCGAACTGATGGGTGCTTGCTGTTCTCTTCAAAAGTAATGACAGCACAACTTATGGGTACATACCAAATTCCACCAAAACCTCCAACATATTGGAAACTTCCATCTATTCCCATAGTACGTGCCCGTTTATATTCTAAAACTTCTTCATCTCTAATATTTAATCTACGAATTAGTCCCTTCGATTTAAAAATTTGCTCTACTTCGTTGATCGTACTTCTAAACTTCTCAATTCGTTTTTTAGCAATATCTCCTTTTATTAATGCACTTCTAACAAGTTCCCTTAAAGTTTCAGGCTCAGTTTTATTAAATTCATACTTTTTTAGTCGTTCATAAATATCATTAGAATTCATCATTCACTCCCAATATTTTAGTTAATTCAAAATATTTAAGTTTTATTTTTATAATTTCTTTATTTAATTTCTATAATTTTCGTATAATAAATAAACTTTCTTGAACTTTTTAGAACTTTAATAAACATTAATTTTTATTTCTTTAAATTCAAAATATATATACATTTAAAATAATCAATAATTTATGGAAGAAGAAAAGTATAAAATTAAAATTGCTTTTTCAATGTCTAAAGAAAAAGAGCCTGTGGAAGAAGCTAAACAAGAGTACTTAGGAGAAGAAATGGTAGGAAAAAGTGCAGAAACTGAAAAAGGAAGAATATTGAGTCAAGGTTATCCTATATTTGAAATTCATACAAAAAAGAGAAGCGAGAAAACTAAAAAGGAAATTCTTGATAAAACGTATAGAATTTTTAAAGAAAGAAACAATCTTTATTTATTATATTGGGATAGAAAGGAAAAAATAATCAAAAAGATCTATAAATTGATAGAAAAATAAATGAAAAATATTAATAATGTGCAGTATGATGAATTATTCCTTGAAGTTAAAGACCAATATATTCCAGAAATTTATAAAAGAGAAAATATGCAATATTTAATTACAACTTTGAAAGAACTCACACAATTATTAAAAGCTTTATATGAATAATGGAGAGCGATTTATAGCTAGAATATCAACTAGTTATAAGTGATTTGCTTCTTCACTGCTGTCACTTTTAATATAACATAGAGACTCTGAAAACTGTTCTTTTGAAACGATAACTAGATTTCTTGTTTCGTATGTTGGTTTGCGCTTACCTTTCAAAAAACTAAAGTATTCCGTTATCTTCAGAAAAGACCTAAGAACAGACAAATCCCAAGCAATGATAATACCAACTCTTCCCAAAGAGCATGCATTAACTATGTCTCCAATCCTATGTTTTCTCGATCCGCTTTTTTCAATTTCTATCGCCATAAAACACCTCGCGTTTTGATTTATCTTATTAAGTTCATTGCAATCAGTTGGAATTTCACTACAAAAAGAAAAATTCTTAGAATTTTCACGGAATAAATTGAAAAATTTATTCAATAATTCGCGTGATATATTAGTTAATTTATCATATTCTTGAATGTATTGTTTATCTCCATATGCAAAAGGACCTACTGCAATGTCAACCCTTGGCGAGTATTTGCCTACTTCTCCCTCCTCTTTAAAAGGAATCCATTGACTCACTATTTCTACTTTCTTCTTAAGATTTTGAAAATATTTTTTCAAGGAAGCTTTTACTTCTTCTTCATATTGCTTAGTTTCACTTAACATATTTATTCAGT
>JAVZJF010000119.1:0-3679 GCA_038870935.1 Candidatus Anstonellales archaeon
TTGAGTTTGAAGAAATTTTCTTTAAATCTTGACCATATACTAAAGGAACTTTATCTATAAGCAAAGGCTTCAAACCAGTAGAATGTCTCATCATGTTTATTTTCTTTGCGTTTTCTATGGTTTCTGAAGACACAACAATAACATCTAAATTAGTTTCACTAATAGCAAAACCATATTCGTCATCAATTTTCGTAATCTTAACTTTGTGCTTTTGTAAACCTAAAAATTTCTCCAATTCCAATTTCCTTTCATCATAAGATTTATGCAATATTTTTTTTCTGGACAATACATACTCGTCGCTTGTTAAGCCTATATGAATAAAATCGTACTCTAAAGCTTTTTCAATAATCTTTCTATGGCCTGCATGAATGATATCAAAAGTACCTCCTAAAACAGCAACCATTTTTCTTTTTCTGAGTTCTGCGTTAGTTTCCATAATATCAACATATTTTGATAAATAACTGAAAGTATTTTAATTTGTAATTCCTTTATATTTATCAATTGTCAAAAAACATATAGAAATAAGTAGGGGAATTTTTGTAATGACATCATGTTCATTCAAAGGATATATATTCACAATTGATGCATTTGTAGCTTTACTACTGGTAGTTTTTAGTATTATGGTTTTGTATTCCACATTTCAAATAGGTGAAGATAATTCACCGTATCTTTTACAAAGCTATTTAATTGCTTATGACACTTCAAACTGGCTAATGTATCACAACTGTAGTTATGTCGATTCTGGATTAGTGATAAATAAAGAATGCGCAATACAGATTTTTGCAGGCAATCTAGATAAAGATGATATAAGAACTAATTTAACAAATATTATGAAAAGAACGATACCTTATAAATATCATGCAATCTTAACAAATGTTTCCAATAACATTGAACAAGAATATCTACTTTTTAATAGAACAACTCATCATAATTTTACAAATGATTATAGGCACATGGCAAGTTATGATCTTCAACAATATATACCAATATACCCTGCAAGAGATGATGCTCTGCTTTCTCCATACGTTTGTGCAGAACCAACTAAACTTACAGATTATTCATACGCTGTTGATTATGACCCAAATAAAAAAATCAGAATTAAGGTGTATGTTTAATTATGAAAAAAAGTTTTAAGTCAAAAGGATTTGTTCTTAGCATAACAATTGTTTTTTTCATTATGCTTTTCGTTTATGACATAAGCATATGGCACGAACTTAATGCATCAAAAAGCAGAGCAAATGCAGAATTTCTTAAATACTTGATTCAAAGAAGTATGTTAGAGAAATCAGACATGCAAGTAAAAGGTATTTTAGAAGCTGCTTTAATCAATTCTATGGCAAACATAACCAAATGGGTTGCTAACAATAGCTACTTGGAAATTCCTTCTACAGCAACAGGTGATGAAGCCTGGATGGAATCTGATTACTTTAATTTTACACTAAATCATTTGTCAAAGATTTGTAATAAGCAAATTTCTCCTGGAGGAATAATAAGAGAGACTCTAAAAAACAAAATAAATAATGAGTGGGAGAATACAGTTAACGAATATATAAAAAGATACAACAACTCTTTATATGAATCTGGTTTTGAATTCAATTTAAGCTTAAAAGATTGTGATGCGAAGTTAATGGATTATAAAACCGTTAATGCAAATTTCAATTATTCATATAATTTAACTTCATTGGATGGGAACATAAAAATTCAAAAATCAGGAGAGATAAGTATTAACGTAACTATTGAAAATATATTAGATCCAGTTCCTACTATTGAGTTGAAAAAAGCAAAAGGTTGTACACCAACATCTACTGACTTAATATGTTTAAATCCATACATAAAGAAAATTTATTTTGACAATGAAAATAGAATAAAAGAGCTAGATGATTTAAATGTTAATCAATTACTTTCGGTTAGTTTTCCAAATGCCTATGGAAAAGGATTTAGTTATGGAAAAGTAGTAAAGTATTCAGACATACAAACAATTCTAAGTTCGATGCCCCTTGACTTATCAAATACAAATGCGATATTACAGTATTATGAAAAATTCAACGATTCAATAATTTACTTTAGTTCACAATCCGAACTTAACCATTTCCTAACTCTTGCATCTAGTTCAGATACAGTTAATAGGACATGGGGATTAATCTATTACTCTGCAGGTTTAGTGTCTAAAAAAGAAGCATTAACTACGAGTAGCAATATTTTCAGATCAACTGGGACTTATGGAACTAATTGCGAATTTTATGAAACAAGTTCAAACACAAAGTTTTTACCTCATTTTAATATAACTAAATTTTGTTACAATAGCACTACTAACAATATATATGGCAGTAACTTGGAATACTTTTTACCTGTTGAAACCATGAATATATTTTATGGAGTTAATTTAGACTCTTACATAGGCCAACCGATTTTAATTACAACTAATGTTGGAAACTTCTCAAAATGGGCTCCTTCATCAGCGACTGCTGCGAGAGATTCACGTGATTTAAGTATTAGAGTTTATAACATAGCTAACCTAAGAAAAGTAGTAAAATATGGAATATACTTCAATGGCTCTGACAAATTTGCATCTTTTGTCCAAAGACACTATGGATTAAATTATGTTAGCAACTTAAAGAAAGGACTTGGAGGATTTATCCATCAAGTTAATTTTGGAGGGCCCAGTTTTGCGACATTTATAAATCCTAATAATTTAATCATTGACCATGCAGTAGACAAATATACAAAACATGCAACAACCCCAAACCTTGATCAAATTAGAAGAATAAAAGGAATGCCAGGATGTACTAATTATATCTTTTGCTCAATGAAAACTAATAATGATCATGCATTTGAGAAATTTGCTTTGAATGTTACGAGACTTAGAACGAGTATTACGAATTTAGATAAAGTTAGTTGTAATGAAAATAATCACTATGATTGTGATTAATGTGATTAACATGGTTAAGATAGAGACCTATAAAATAATCAACTTATTTAATTTCAAACTTAAAGCTCAAGCATCGTTAGAAACAGCTTTACTTGTTGGATTGTTTTTAGTTTTAGTTATACCTACCATTGGAGCCATTTATGTCATGAGCAAAAATGTCAATGACGAAGCTACAATATTTCAAGCAAAGGTGGTAAGTAGATTATTGGCTCAGAGAATGTATGAAATAGATTCTCAGCCAAGTAACGCAAGTGCAAATTTCGTTTTGTTTTTTCCAGCAGGAACCAAAAGCGTTATTTTAGAGGACATTGCTTCGACCACTGCAGATAGAAAAAGATTAACTAAAATAACTTTAACTATGTATACAAGTAATGGCGAGTCTAATGTTAGTTCAATAAGTGTCGCATCTTTACCTCCTACTATTAGTATTAAACAGTTCATACTTGATGGTACAGGAGGCGTTTATCAAATAATAATAAATAAAACGATAGATGACACATATATCGGAACTAAAAGCAAAGAAGGAGTAGATATTGTTATAATTCAGTAATAAGTGATGTTATCATGAAAAATAAATTATTAGTTTATGCTAAGAAAAAAGCACAAGTTGCAACCGAATTATTAGTGTTCATAGCAGTGTTTTTAGTAATATTTTTAATCAGCTTAAGCTTTTATTTCTCTAACGTGCAAAAACTAACTGAAAATGTAGCAATGCAAGAAGCAAACATCGTGATTGATAAAATCAGTAGA